>CALDLZ010000197.1 GCA_937915335.1 uncultured Faecalibacterium sp. | reverse complement strand
TGCGCTGCTTGTGGCGGCAGCCGCAGCCCTCCTCCACAGCGGGAGCGGCGGGGGCTTCCTCAGCCGGTGCCGGATGGCAGTGGGGACAGGTGGTCTCCGGGTGGTTGTTCACGTCATTCATAATGCGTGCTCCTTTCGTTACCCCTAAGGGGTATCTTTCTTACGACTGCATTGTAGCACAGTTTGTGCTGCCTGACAAGTAGGGCGAGGGGGTATCTTTGTGAACTTTTTGTAAACAAGTGGGCAAAATAAAAGGCCCTGCACCCGGAAACGGGCACAGAGCCAGGAAAGAGATCGTGTATCAGCCGAACACACGAGCGGCAAAGAGGTTCAGCTCCTTGCCCCACCAGTACCAGTCGTGGGAAACATCGCTGCCCCAGATCTCCAGATGCACGGGCAGGCCGCAGTCGGTCAGCGCGTCAGCCATGGCCTGGGTGTCCACCAGAGCGTCGCCCTCGTAGCCGCCCTGACCGGCGCAGAGGATAAGGTTGTTCTCCTCCGCCTTGGCCAGCAGCTTCTTGTCCGCGATGCCGTCCTCGTCCAGATAGGTCAGGGGGGCGTTGCGCAGGATGAGGTCATCCTCGGTATTGCCCAGGAAACGGTTCATGTCATACAGACCAGACAAGCCGATGGCACCCGCAAACACCCTGGGACGGCGCAGGCGGCAGTTGACAGCCTGGTAGGCACCGGTGTCCACGCCCACGATCCAGAGCTTTGTCTCCTTGTCGGCATCGTTCAGAACCAGGATGCGGGGAGCCAGCTCGTTTGTCAGGTAATCGAAATACTTTTCCTGCATCTCGGTCCGGCGGCGGGGGGCGGTGTCCCCGGCCAGCAGGCTTTCACCGTCGATGCTGTCGGCGCAGAACAGCTGCACCTTGCCCTCATTCAGCAGCGGGGCAATGGCATCGGGCATCCCGTTGTTCTCCCAGTCGTAGAAGCGGCCACCCCGGGCGGGCAGGGCCAGCACCGGCGTGCCGGCATGGCCGTAGACCTTGAACTCCATGTCACGGCCCAGCATCCGGCTCCATTCCTTATAATAAGTCCCTTCAATCATGGCAGCGTCCTCCTGTTTGTTACACGAATTGATTGCGCTGGGGGTCGTAGGTGTACCCCACAGCGGAAAGCTTGGCACAAAGCGCGGCTTTGTCCTCATCCAGGTCATCGCACAGCGCGTCCAGGGTGGGGTAGAAGTCCCGCAGATTCAGGTTGATCACGCTCAGCAGCATGATCGGGTCATTTGGCAGAGCCATCGTCGTTTCCTCCAGAAGATAACAAAAAAGCCGGTCACTCGACAAAGTGACCGGCAGATGCAGCTACTTAGACAGCGCGGGTAACCTTGCCAGCGCGCAGGCAGCGAGAGCATGCGTAGATATACTTGGGAGAGCCTTCCACGACCGCCTTGACACGACGGACATTCGGCTTCCAGGTACGGTTGGAACGGCGATGAGAGTGAGAAACCTTGATACCAAAGGTAACACCCTTGCCGCAGCATTCACACTTAGCCATGGTACTTGCACCTCCTACAGTGAAGTATGGAATCAAAATAATCAGCTTGACTATTCTACCAGAGACGAGGAAAAAATGCAAGAGTTATTTTGATTTTTCTGCAACTTTTTTCTTGCAGGGCCAAACCCTTGCCCCAAAAGCGAAAAAATAGTACAATAGGATAAAATCCAACTGAGGAGAAACGAATGACCGCACAAGGAATGTATTACCTCATCCGGGCGCTGGTGACACTGATCGCTATCCCGTTCCACGAGGCGGGCCACGCGCTGGCCGCCTGGCTGCTGGGGGATCCCACCGCAAAGAGGGAGGGCCGCATCAGCCTGAACCCTTTCCGCCACTTCGACCTGCTGGGCACCCTTTGCATGATCTTCGCGGGCGTGGGCTGGGCAAAACCTGTTTCCACCGATCCCCGCAATTTCAAGAACCCCAAGTGGGGCATGGCCCTCACCGCGCTGGCGGGCCCGGTGGCAAACCTGCTGTTGGCCTATCTGGGGATGGTGGCGTGGAAGATCTTATACTATTGGGCCCCCACCACCATAGTCACGATTTTTGCGGCCCGCTTCCTCCAATACTTAGTGATGATGGATGTCGGCCTTGCCGTGTTCAACCTCATCCCCATCCCGCCGCTGGATGGCAGCCGCATCCTGCTGGTGGTGCTGCCCCAGCGCGTCTACTTTCAGATTATGAAATACGAGCGGGTCATCTTTGTCATCCTGCTGGCGGCTGTCTGGGCCGGTGTGCTGGATGGCGTGCTGGGCACTTTTAATGATGTGGTGTGGGATCTGCTCGACCTGGGCACCGGCTATATCGACCAGATCGCTTATTCAATGTACTATGCTTCCATCGGGACGGTGATCTGAGTGGCAGAAGAACTGACTTTCCATCTGGAGGACTTCGAGGGCCCTCTGGAGCTGCTGCTGACGCTGGTGCAGAAGCACAAGATGGATCTGCACAACATTCCCATCCTTGAACTCATTGACCAGTACACCCACGCCGTAGAGACTGCCGAGGTCACCGATCCCGAGATCTCCAGCGCCTTTATCGAGATGGCTGCCCATCTCGTGGAGATGAAGAGCTATCTGCTGCTGCCCCGCAGTGAAGAGGGCGAGCGGATGAAGCAGGAGCTCACCGGTCAGCTGATCGAATACGACCAGTGCCGCCGGATGGCCGCACAGCTGCGGGAACGGGGAGAGGAGCACACCGTGTTCGTCCGCAGCCCGGCCCGGCTGGAATGGGATAACACCTATGATCTGTTCCACTCGCCCCAGGTGCTGGCGGACTGCTGGCAGGCTCTGATGGGGCGTACCACCCTCCGCAAAACGCCCACCCAGCAGCAGTTCGAGCCGCTGGTGTCGGCCCCGCAGGTCTCGGTGAGCAGCCGGGTGGTCTATATCCTGCGCCAGCTCATCGCGGGCGGTGCGAAGAAGATGAACCAGCTGTTTTCCCGCCGCCAGACCCGGGGTGCCAATGTAGCCACCTTTCTGGCCCTGCTGGAGCTGGTGCGCGGCGGACGGGTCACGCTGGGTCCGGAGGGCGAGCTGACCATGCGCCAGGGCCGCATTGACCGCACAAAGGAGAAGCCATGAATCAGAAACAAATTCGTGCCGCTGTGGAAGCGATGCTCTTTGCCTATGCGGAGCCCATCGGGGCCGACAGGCTGGCCCAGGCTCTGCAGCTGCCCATCGCCAGCGTGGAGCCTGCACTGGAGGCTCTGCACGAGCGCTACCAGAAGGAGGACAGCGGCCTGTGCCTGCTCCACCTGAACACCCATTGGCAGCTGGCCACTAAGACGGACTTTGCCGAGTGCGTCCGTCGTGTGCTGGATACCCGCCGCTCCATCCCGCTGGGGCCAGCGGCTATGGAGACTCTGACCGTCATTGCCTATAATCAGCCGGTCTCCCGCGCCTTCATCGAGCAGGTGCGCGGCGTGGATTCTTCGTCCAGTGTGTCGAGCCTGCTGGAAAAGGGACTCATCGAGGAGGCTGGCCGTCTCGACCTGCCCGGCAAGCCGGTGGCCTTCCGCACCACGGATGTATTCCTGCGGTGCTTCGGTCTGTCCAGCCTCGATGACCTGCCCCCGGTCCATGGCAGAGAAAGCGAGGCGGGCGAATGAGTGTCCTGTGGAGCGTTCTCGCTGTTATCGGCACGGTGCTGCTGTTCCTCTTGAAAGCCATCGGCATCCTGCTGCTGGTCGTTCTGGTGCTGGGCCTGCTGCTGATGTTCTGCCCCTTCTGTGCCGACGTGCAGTGGGCGGAGGGAGTCTTCCTTGTCAGGGCCGGTGCGCTGGGCATCACTTTCCCGGTGTTCCAGTACCCGGCCCCGGAAAAGCCCGAGAAAAAGAAAAAGGAAAAGAAGCAGGAGAAAAAGCCCAAGGAGCCGAAGCCCAAAAAGGAAGCGTCTCCCCGCAAAAAGGCCAAGCTGACTTTGAACATTCTCTGCACCATTTTGAAAGGGGCAGGGAAGCTGACCCGGGCTATCATCGGCTCTCTGCGGTTCAC
>CALDLZ010000196.1 GCA_937915335.1 uncultured Faecalibacterium sp. | reverse complement strand
AGAAAGAAGTTACTGCTTGACGCTGCACTTCTTGCCGCTCTTGCCCACGCGCTCAAAACGGACGGTGCCGTCAACCAGAGCAAACAGGGTATCATCGCTGCCCTTGCCAACGTTCTCACCCGGCATGATGTGGGTGCCACGCTGACGAACCAGGATGTTGCCGGCCAGAACAAACTGACCGTCTGCACGCTTAGTGCCCAGACGCTGAGCCGCGGAATCACGGCCGTTCTTGGTGCTACCTACGCCCTTTTTATGTGCCATTGTAATTTACCTCCTTAGCCGTTGATCGCAGTGATCTCAACCTTGGTATAGGGCTGACGATGGCCCATGCGGCGAGCACTGTGCTTCTTTGCGCGATAGGTGATGATGTTCAGCTTCTTGCCCTTGCCATTCTTGATGACCTTGGCAGAAACGGAAGCGCCCTCAACAACGGGAACACCAACCTTGACAGAACCCTCCTCGCCAACAGCGAGAACCTGATCAAACTTCACTTCGGAGTCGGCCTCAACGTCCAGCTTTTCGATGTAGACGATGTCGCCCTGCTCCACGCGGTACTGCTTACCGCCGGTAACAATGATTGCGTACATTTGTTTCATTCCTTTTCGTTGTACTCGCTGGTCGTAAAGGCAGACCCTCACGGGGCCGTTTCCGGTGCCCACACCAAGCGGCTAGAATAGTATAGCAGAAAAGCGCCCGCTTTGCAAGGGCTTTTTTCGCTTTTCTGCAAGGAATTTACTGATTTTTTTGCAGTTTTGCCTTCACCTTTTCATTCCACTCGGCAGTCTTTTTCACAAAATCTTCCCGAGGGGCGGAAGCGGACAGGCTGTGCTCCATCTCAGCGATCACAGCATTGGCCTTCTGCTTTTTCACCCGCGTGCGGTTCTCGCTGTTCAGGGGCAACTCGACCATCAGGGGCTTATCCTTGAACCTCTTCGTCAGGATGATCTCCGCGATCACACCGCCCACAACGGCGATGCCCGCCACCAGCTGGGATACCCGCAGGCCGATGCTGGGCACCAGCAGCAGGCTGTCGGTACGCACGGCCTCGATCCAGAAGCGCCCGGCGCCGTACCAGATGAGGTAGCGCAGGGCGATATCCCCCGCAAACTTCCGCTTTTTGATGTAGCGCACCAGCAGGAACAGACCCACAAAGCACCAGATGCTCTCGTATAAGAAAGTAGGATGCACCGGTAGGTTCGGGTCAATGGTCACGCCCTTGGGCACCGTGACCACACTGCTCGTCAGGTAATCGTGGGTTGCCTGGCTGTACATGCCCCAAGGCAGGGTAGTGTTGCAGCCGAAGGCTTCCTGATTGAAGAAGTTGCCCCAACGGCCGCATCCCTGTCCGATGAGAAAGCCCATGGCCGCCAGGTCGAACATGGGCAGCACAGGGACTTTCCGCCACTTGCAGGCCAGACCACCGAACAGAAAGCCACCGATGATGCCGCCGTAGATGGCAAGGCCGCCGTCCCGGATGGCGAGCACCTCAGCCAGACTGTGGTACTCGTAAGGCGAAAGGGCTACATAGTAGAGCCGGGCACACAGGATGCCCATGACCACGCCGATGAGGATGACATCCACCATGGCATCAGAATCCACGCCGAACTCCACGCCATGCCGGAATGCAAACACCAGCGCCAGGCACATGCCCACAGCAATGCAGACACCATACCAGTAAATATTCACGCTCCCGATAGCAAAGGCCACACGGTTGAGCTCGAAGCTCAGCCCCAGTCCCGGGAACTGTACCAGATTTGTCATTCCGTCTCTTCCTCCTCGTCGTCCAGCGCTTCGTCGGCGGTGCCGTCTGGCTGGATGTACATGGTCGCCATTCGCTCCTCGCTCAGGATGTGCTGCAAGGCTGCGTCGGCGTCCTCTGCCGTCAGCGCCGCCAGTGTGGCGATCTGCTGGGCCACCGTTTGGCCGCTCAGGGCAAAGTCCGCCATCTGGCTGGCCGAATCCTCAACATTCTCCAAATTTTCGATCAGCTGGCCGTATTTTTCGTTCTTGCACAGGGTGAAGATCTCACGGTCCACACCCTCGGCACGGATACGCTTGATCTCGTCCAACAGCAGCTGTTTCACGGTGTCGGGCACGTCGCTTTCCCCAGTAAACAGGATACAGCAGCAACCATCCACCCGCAGCACTTCCCCGCCAAAGCCGGGATTGGTTAGGCCCTCATCGTAGAGCCTGCGATACAGCTTCGACATTCCGCCGCTGATGCAGCAGAGAATCAGGTCATACAGAATCTCACTGCGCAGGTCATCATGCTGCAAGGGCTGTTCCTTGAAGCCGATGCCAAAGCAGGGCTTGGACACCGGCATCGTGATGGTCTTTTCTGTCGCGGCCAGCGTCATGGGCTCTTCCGCCCAAAGCCGCTGTACCCGCTCCACCGGGCGCTCTGCCATCAGACCGTGGCGCTCACAGGCGGCCAAGATCTGCTCCATGCTGGTGTTGCCGGCGGCGGCCAGCACCATGTTGTTGGGCGCATAGAACGCCTTGCAACAATCGTAGAGCATCTCCGGCGTGATCTCGGCAATGCTTTCCACCGTGCCCGCAATGTCACTGCGGATGGGGTGGCTGTGACACAGGCACTCGCACAGGCCGGTAATGAGCCGCCAGTCAGCGCTGTCATCGTACATCTTGATCTCCTGCCCGATGATGCCCTGCTCCTTGGCGATGGTCTGCTCGGTAAAATAGGGATGTCCCACCATGCCCAGCAGCACATCCAGGCTTTCATCCAGCTGCTCGGTGGCGGTAAAAAGGTAGCAGGTGCGGTCAAAGCTGGTAAAGGCATTGGCGTTGGCACCGGTCTTGGCGAACTTTGCAAAGGCGTCGCCATCCTCGTCCTCAAACATCTTGTGCTCCAGGAAGTGCGCCACACCGGCAGGCAGGTGCACTTCCCTGCCATCCACCCGGAAATCCCGGTCAATAGAACCAAAGCGGGTGGCAAAGATAACATGGGTGCCGGAATAGCCCGGCATGGGCCGAACAAGCACCGTCAGGCCCGAGGGCAGCACCTTCCACTCATCGGCGGCGGCTTCGGTCAGGGCACGGTTCGTGTTCTGTTCAGGCATGGTTGCTCTCCTCCTCTCGGGTCAGAAGATAGCTCACCGACAGCGTCAGCTGCCGCAGAACGGCACGGGCATCCTCCTCGGTCACAGCCTGCAGGGCCGCGCGGGCATCGTCCGGGGTCTGTACCGGGCCGCCCCGCAGCACCTCCATGTAATACCAGGTCTCGATACCACCCAGCGTGTCCTCAATGCCCGCCATCCCGCTCAGCAGGGAGCGGCGGCAGTCCTCGAGCTCTTCGGCCGTAATGGGCCCATTGCGCAGGTCATCCAGCTCTTTCAGGATGGCCTTTTCTGCTCGGGCCGCGTCGGCATGCTCCACGCCGCTGTTCACGGCCATGCTGCCCGTAAAACTCTGGAAGCTGGACGCACAGTAATAGCACAGGTGGTCACGCTCCCGCACGTTCAGGAACAGGCGGCTGGTCACACTGCCGCCGTACAGGGCCATTGCCAGCCGCACCGCCGCCATCTGGTCGGGGCGCATGGGCTCCCCCAGCGTGAACAGCATACAGAGCTTGGCCTGCACCGTGTCAAAGCACTCGACCTTGCGCACGACCTCCTGCCGGGGCATGGCGAGATTCTGGCGCAGTGGCAGCGGTGCCCGGTCGATGTGGGAAAGCTCCTCCAGCAGGGCGTTCTTCACCTGCTCGGTCTCGGCTTCCTCACAGCCCAACACCAACAGCTCAATGTTGGCGGTGCGGAGCATTTCTTTATAGGCGGCAGTCACTGCTTCCGGGGTCAGGCCGTCCACCTCTTCCAGATAGCCCTCCTGCCGGATGCCGGCGGGGCTGTCCCCAAAGAATTCCCGGTTGGCCTGCCGCTGGCAGTAGATGCGCTTTTCGTTGATCTCGTCTTCCAGTGCCTTTTTCAGCATCTGCTTTTCAATGGCCACGGCTTCCGGGTCAAACACGCCGCCCACAAAGGCGGGATGGAATGCCGTACCCAGGGCCAGCGCGGCGTATTCCCGGGTCAGGGTCTCCCCCTCCAGCGCAAAGCGGTTCTTGATGCCAGTTGCGCTGACGCAGAGGTTGTGGTTCGCGCCCAGCGGGCGGGCATCCACGGTCAGGTCCGCACCGTACAGCCGGGCCAACCTCTTAGTCATCTGGGTCATATCCGG
>CALDLZ010000195.1 GCA_937915335.1 uncultured Faecalibacterium sp. | reverse complement strand
ATCCGGGTTCTTTTTCTGCCAGTTCCAGCTGTCGGCGCACATCTCCTCAATGCCGTACTCAGCCACCCAGCCCAGCTCGTTCTTGGCCTTGGTGGGGTCGGCGTAGCACTCGGCGATATCACCGGGGCGGCGGGCTTCGATGACATAGGGGATCTTCTTGCCGCAGGCCTTTTCAAAGGCGTGGATGACATCCAGCACACTGTAACCATGGCCGGTACCCAGGTTGCAGATGAACAGACCACAGTTGGTCTGCAGTTTCTTGATGGCGCAGACATGGCCCCGGGCCAGGTCAACGACATGGATATAATCACGCACGCCGGTGCCGTCGGGGGTGGGGTAGTCATTGCCAAAGACATGCACCTTTTCCAGCTTGCCCACGGCCACCTTGGCGATGTAGGGCATCAGGTTGTTGGGGATGCCGTTGGGATCTTCGCCGATCAGGCCGGATTTATGGGCACCGATGGGGTTGAAGTAGCGGAGCAGAGCCACGTTCAAGGTGGGGTCAGCCTTGCAGACATCCGTCAGGATGCGCTCGGTCATGGCCTTGGTGGTGCCATAGGGATTGGTGGTAGCGCCCACGGGGAAGTCCTCGGTAATGGGCACGCTGGCGGGGTCGCCGTAGACGGTAGCCGAGGAGCTGAACACAAAGTTGTGGCAGTTGTGGCGGCGCATCACGTCCAGAATGACCAGGGTGCAGTTGAGGTTGTTGTAGTAGTACTCGATGGGCTTGGAAACGCTCTCGCCCACAGCCTTATAGGCGGCGAACTGGATGACAGCATCGATATCGGGGCACTCCGTGAAGATCTTCTCCACATCCTCGTGCTTGGTCATATCGGCCTGATAGAACCGGAAATCCTTACCGGTGATCTGCTTGACCCGCTCCAACACCACGGGGGAAGCGTTGTAAAAGTTATCTGCCACCACGACATCAAAGCCGGCGTTCAGCAGTTCAATGCAGGTGTGGCTGCCGATGTAACCGGCACCGCCGGAAACCAAAATTGCCATAGCAAAGTACCTCTCTTCTCGTCACCAAAGTTGCTTGTGCGGGCAGGCCCGCTTTCTGCCTAAAGGATACAACGTTTTGCGTGCAGAATCAAGTGACGGGAATTTTATAGAGATGGATTATCGTTGCAATTTATTTTTGTCCGCTTTGATTTACAGGGATTTTTTGCAGTTTATACATGGAGCGATAGTTCGCTTTGTGCAAATAAGAGAAAAAGACTCCCCATAGAAAGGGAGCCTTTGCATCTTACAGTTTCCCGCACTGCTTGCCGGTGAAGAACCGCAGTGTGGTATTGGCCCGGAACACCTTACCGGCCCGCAAGGCGGTGGAGGGAAACTCGGGGTGGGAGGGACTGCACGGGAAGTGCTGGGTCTCCAGTGCGAAGCCGCCGTACTTGCGGAAAGGCTCGCCGCCCTTGCCGGGGGCAGGGCAGTCCTGCAGGAAGTTGCCGGTATAGAGCTGCACGCCTGGCTGGGTGGTATAGACCTTCATGCTGATGCCGGTCTTATCGCTGGATGCCCAGGCACACAGGCTCTGGCTGGCACCACGGCCCCGGTCAATGACGAAGCAGTGGTCATAGCCGCCGCCCACCATGGTGGTCTGGGAGAAGCCGGTATCGATCTCCCAGCCAATGAGCTTGCCCGCTCGGAAATCCATCGGCGTTCCCGCCACGGGCAGGATATTGCCGGTGGGGCAGGTCTCGTTATTGCTTTCCAGATAGCGGGAGGCATAGATCCGCAGCTTCTGGTTCAGCACATCCCCGCCGCCGTCCAGATTGAAGTAGGTGTGGTTGGTCAGGTTGATGATGGTGTCGGCATCGGAGGAGACGCGGTAATCCATCCGCAGGGCGTTATCCTCGGTGAGGATATACCGCACCGAATCAGATTGCCCGGGAAACCATCCTCGCCATCTGGGCTCTCGGCTTCCATGAGCAGGGTGTCGCCAAAGGTCTTTACATCGTAGAGCTTGCGCGGGAAGGTGCCGTGCAGGTGGTTTTTGCCGTTGTTGGCTTCCAGCTGGTAGCTTTTTCCGCCCACGCTGAACACGGCGTTCTCGATACGGTTGGCGTACCGGCCCACGAATGCGCCGCAGCAGGTGCTGCCGGATGATTCAAAGTCCTTGACGTAGTCGGCGTAGGTATCGTGACCCACCACGACATCCACCGGCCCGTGCTTGGTGGGCACCCAGATATTCTTGATCACACAGCCATAGTTCAGCACACTGACCGCCAGCCCGCCGGGGTTCGAGATGATGTATTCGTTGATCTTTTCGCCATCTGGGGTCATGCCAAACGGCTTGGAGAGAAACTGTGCCATAGGGCTCGCCTCCTTTTGCGTTTTGTTGAATAGCACACTCTCTGTTTTATCCTTTATTGTTTTGATTATATCACAGTTTTCCTGTTCTGTGTTGGCAATTTTTCAGGTGTTCTCTCCAATATTTCGAGATATTTTTTGTTGGTTTTGTTGAAGTAAACCTCTCAGCCGCCTATGGCGGCAGCTCCCCTGATAGGGGAATCAAGTTCCCGTTATACAAAAAGCCCTCACATTTCTGTGAGGAGCTTTCCAACCTTACACTATTTTACTGCGCGTTCTCCATATTGGCGATGCTCAGGATCGAGGCGTTGCCATCCAGATCTTCGTAGACCGTTACAATGGAATAGTACATCTCTGCCCCCGGGTAAACGACCGTCGCTTCACACAGGATGCGGTAGTTGGTACCTGCTACCGTCTGGGTCGCCAGCAGACCGATGGGCACATAGTTCACGCCGGTCATGCCCTCCATCGCCTTATTGAAAGCGTTCCGGGCATCGTCGGTCAGTTTCAGGTCTGTGGTGCGTGTCCAGCCGCCCACCAGCTGTACTTCTTCCGCTGTGGAATCTGACACTGCCGTATCCTCCTTGTTCCAGAAATCCCACTTGCAGGCCGATGCGTTGACGGTAAGCACCGTGCCCAGAACCATTGCCATCAGAAATGCCGCTGCCTTTTTCATACAAAATCTCTCCATTCTCACTCGGGGGATTCCCCGTTTTGCGCTTGCATCCTGTATACGGATGGAAGCTGGAAATTGTTGCAGCGCTGATTCAAAAATTTCCCAAAGAAAAAGGCACCGCTCATCTTGCAGACAAGCGGTGCCTTTTGGATCATTTGATTATTCCGCCTGTGCGGAGGTCTGGGCGATATACTCGGCGGCATCATCGGGGATGTCATCGAGGTTATCGTCGCCGATATCCACGTTCAGCGGGGGCTTCTTGAAGAGCATATCGTACAGCAGAGGCACGACATACAGGGTCATCAGGGTGGCGTAGGTCAGGCCGAAGATGATGACGATGGCCATGCCGCTCATCAGCTGGCTTGCCATATCGCCGCTGAGCACCATCTGAAGCATCGCCAGAACGGTGGTCAGAGTGGTCATCAGGATGGGACGCATTCGCGTTTTACCGGTGGCGATCAGGGCCGCGCGGCGCTCCATACCGCCGATCCGCAGCTGATTGGCGTAATCCACGAACACGATGCCGTTGTTGACGACGGTACCCATCAGGACGATGAAGCCCATCAGGGAGATCATGGTCAGCTGCTGGCCGGTGAGCAGCAGGCCCAGCAGGCCGCCGGTGAAGGCCAGCGGGATGGTAAACAGAACGATGAAGGGGGAGAGCAGACTCTGGAACTGAGCCACCATGACAAGGTAGACGAAGGGCAGAGCCAGAGCCATCCACTGACCCATCTGCTCCACGACCATGTTGTTGATCTCGGAACCGCCGGCCATATAGAAGCTGCAGCCCTCCGGCATCTCGTCGGACGCGGCGAACTCGTTCAGCTTCTTTTCCAGCTTACGGGTCTGGGTCGTTGTGTTATATCCATCCACCGCGTCAGCCGTCACACTGATATAGCGGGTCTGGTTCTTACTGGTGATGGAATCCGGCGAGGAACCCGTGACCCAGGTAGCCATATCCCCCAGGGTACAGGTGCCGGTCTCGGTGGTGCCGTCAGCGGACATGACGCTGGTCTCAAAGGTCATGTCCATCATATTTTCTTTGGTCAGGGGATCCAGATCGTTGCTGATCTCGACGTTCATGGTGCTGCCGTCGATGGCAACAGGGGTCTGGGCGGTGGTGGTAGTAGTCAGCTTGGCGGCGATCTGCTGATAGACCTGGGCGACGGTCAGGCCGTAAGAACGGACCTTATCACGGTCGATCTGCAGGTTGATGGTAGCGTCGCCGCTGCCCAGGCCATTGGTGGCATTGGTGAAACCGTCCATCTCGTTGACCATCTCCACGACCTTCTCGGAGAGAGTTGTCATGGTGTCGATATCATTGCCATAAATCTGGATGGTCAGCCCCATATCCAGCTGGCTGGTCAGCTCCTGCATACCGCTGATCTCAACGGTGGCAGAGCACTGATCCACGCCATTCACGGCATCTTCCAGCGCCTGACGGGCCTTCTCGATCTGCTTGGAGGAAAGGCTCTCGTCCAGCATAACATTGATCTGATACGTGCCATAGCTGTTGGCGGCGTTCAGCAGGTCGGTGATGGTCTGGGGCAGGCCCAGCTGGCTGATATCCATACCGGCCACGCGGCTATCGGTGGTGATGCCCACCTCTTCCACATTATCCACGGCCAGCAGGGCATCGATGACCTTTTCTGCCACAGCATAGGATTCTTCCTTGGTGAGGTCCTTTTCGGTGGAGAGGGTCACGATGGCCTCGTTACTGGTGATGGTGGGCAGCATCTCAATGCCCATGGACATGACCTGCCAGACACAGAACACCAGCAGCAGGACAGCCGCGCCCAGCGGCACGACACGGTGCTTGAAGCACCACTCCAGGCTCTTGGCGTACTTGTTCTGAACCTTCTCGAACCACTTGAGCTCCTTGGGCTCGGCCTTTTTCAGCACGGTGGAGGCCGCGGCGGGGGCCACGGTCAGAGCCACGATCAGGGAAGCGGCCAGGCAGTAACCGATGCAGAGAGACATGGGCTCCAGTAGGCTCTTGATGACGCCGGAGGTAAAGATCACGGGCAGGAACACGCAGACGGAGGTCAGGGTGGAAGCCACAATGGCCATGCCCACCTGTTTGGTGCCCTGAACCGCCGCACGGGCCGCGGGCACGCCGCGGCTGCGCAGACGGTAGATGTTCTCGATGACGACGATGGAGTTATCCACCAGCATACCAATGCCGAGGGACAGACCGGCCAGCGTCATAACATTCATATCCAGGCCGGTGAAGTACATGAGCACCACGGCAAACAGCACCGACAGCGGGATACTGATGCCGACCACCAGCGTGGGCTTGACATCCTTCAGGAAGATGGCCAGCACGATGATGGCCAGAGCCGCACCGATGACCATGCTGCTCAGGATGCTCTTGACGATGACATTGATATAGTTACCCTGGTTGGACAGAACGACCACGTTCAGGCCGTCGTACTGCTGTTCCAGCGCTTCAAAGGCGCTCTGGCAGTTGTTGGAGACCTCGCTGGAACTGGAAGAGGTGCTCTTGAAGATCTTCAGCACCACGGAGCGCTCACCATTCAGGCGGGTGAAGCTGTCCTCGGCATTATCGATGATGGCAACATCGGCCACATCGGACAGGCGGACATCTCCAAAGCCATCCACATGGAGCAGCAGGGCACCGGAGATGTCATCGATGCTGTCGTACTCCTCGCCGACCTTCAGCAGCCAGGACTTGTTGCTGGAATCCTTGACATAGCCGGCGGGCATGGAGAAGTTCTGGGCGTAGATCAGCTGTGCCAGGGTGTCGATGTCAAGCATCTTGGAGACGTCAGAATTCTCCATAGCCTTCTTCTTGGCATCCTCGTACTGCTGCTTGGCATCCTCCAGCTGCTTTTCGTAATCGTTCAGCATCTCGCGGGCCTCGGTGAACTGGATATAGGCCTGCAGCTGCTGCTGAGAGTAGGTACCCACGATCTGGCTGAACTGATCCATCAGGCCGGGCACATCGTCCATGGCCTTGATGGTCTCATCCAGGGTCTGATAGATGTTGCTCAGGCTCTGCTGCACCTGCAGGTCATCCGCCAGTTCTCCGGCGGTGCTGCCGGCACTGTCACCCTGAGCGTTCAGACGCTGCTGCAGATCCTGCAGGGCGCTGGTCAGCTTATCGGTGATATCACGCAGCTCGGCCACGATATCGATGAGCGAATCGATATCCTGCATTCCGGTCTCGTTGAACTTGTCCATGACCCGCTGCAGGCCATCACGCACATCGACCAGCGCCTGCTGGATCTCGGGCTCGTTGACCACGGCAATGAGCTGGTTCACGCTGTCCAGAAGAGCCTGGGCCTGCTTTTTGACCAGCATGAAGGAATCCTGCAGTTCGCCGGAATACTGGCTGTTGATGGCATCCTTGACCAGCTTATCATAGTTGGCCAGCTGGGTCTGATACTGCTTTTGGCCCGCTTTGATCTGGGCCTCGGCGCTGTCCAGCTGGGCCTTCGCGTCGGCCAGCTGCACGTCGATGACCTCCAGCAGCTTCTCGTTGATGGCATCGATCTTATCCTGATTGAGCTGCACCTGTACCATCTTTGTGACCAGACCGTTGGCAGAGATGCTGGACACGCCGCCCTGACGCTCGATATAGGGGATCATGGTGTCGTTGACGAAGTCGGCCAGCTCATAGGAGTCACTGCCCTCCCGGCTGACAGCCACCGTCATAAAGGCATTCATGTTCAGGGAATATTCGATGATGGAGGGGGTCATGCAGGTGCTTGGCAGGCTGGAAGTGGTCTGGTCCACCTTATTGGATACCTTGACCAGCGCGCTGTTCATATCCGTGTCATCGTTGAACTCCATCAGCAGCAGGCTGTAATTTTCAGCCGATGTTGCGGTGACGTTCTTGACACCCGAGATGGTGCCCAGCGCACTCTCCATCACGTCGGAGACCTCACTCTCCACACGCTCGGGACTGGCACCGGGATAGACCGTGACCACCATCAGGTACGGCGTGTTCACGTCCGGCAGCAGGTTGGTCTGCATGTTTTTGATGGACACAAAGCCCAGCATGATGACCATGATAACTGCGACCAGGACGGTAAACGGTTTCTTGACACTGAATTTTTCCATTTCTTCCTACCGTTTCTGTGTTTTCCTGCGCATTGCGCGGCTGCTCTTTTTATCAGAGCGTTCAAAGTCGATACTTCTATTATACACGAGGGGCCGGGGGTTGCAAGGCTTGCCCGGCTAAACTTTAGAAAATCTTGAGAATCTTTTGTGAAGCCCGCATGATGCCTCAGTTTTTTGATGTTTTTACCGTGTAAAATAGGACAAAGTTCAAGGGGTATACGGATGAAGTTGGGGAAATGTTGCAGTGGGAGAAAATTTTACGGATATCGCCCTCTCCGTCATCCCTGCGGGATGCCACCTCTCCCAAAGGGAGAGGCAATTGCAGCTTCTGGAAAGGCACTGCAAATTTGCAGCCCGTGTATCTTGCAGATGCGTTGTCTCCCCCTTTGGGGGAGCTGGCGAACGAAGTGAGCTTGAGAGGGCTGTTCAATTTTCAACGTTTATGCTATACTAAGAACTAGAATGGATTTATAGGCCCTTCCGCGGGCCTTTTTACGAGATAGGGGAGTTTCCCCTGTGAGGAACGATATGAAAAAAGTCATCTCTGTCCGTTTCAAGGAAAACGGCAAAAGCTATTACTTCGACCCCGCCGGGGCCGACATCCAGACCGGCGAATACGTCATTGTGGAGACCGCCCGCGGCATTGAGTGCGGCGAGGTGGTGCAGGGCGTGAAGGAGATCGCCGACAGCGCCGTGCCCAAGGCCCTCAAGCCCATTACCCGGACGGCCGACAGCGTGGACGTGCGTCGGATGCGCCAGAACCGTGAGGACGAGAAGCGCGCCTACCACACCTGTCAGGAGTGCATCGCCCGCCACGGCCTGGAAATGAAACTGGTGGAGGCCGAGTATACCCTCGACCGCTCCAAGATCATGTTCTACTTCACCGCCGATGGCCGTGTGGACTTCCGCGAGCTGGTCAAGGATCTGGCCGGCATCTTCCACACCCGCATCGAGCTGCGCCAGATCGGCGTGCGTGACGAGAGCAAGATGATCGGCGGCCTGGGCATCTGCGGCCAGCCCTTCTGCTGCAGCCGCTTCCTCAAGGATTTCCAGCCCGTTTCCATAAAGATGGCCAAGGAGCAGGGCCTTTCGCTGAACCCCACCAAGATCAGCGGTGCCTGCGGCCGGTTGATGTGCTGCCTTTCCTACGAGGAGAACGCCTACGAGTACCTGAACAGTATCATGCCCATGGTGGGCAGCACCGTGCGCACCCCGGACGGCTTGGGCACCGTGCTGGAGGTGAACCCCATTTCCGGCTACCTGCGGGTGCGCTGCGGCACCGAGGCCCTGACCCCGCGCTATTATAAGGTTGGCGTGTGCGAGTATATCAGCGGCGGCAAGCGGCCCCCCCGCCGCCCGGATCCGGACGATGATTATTCCGGCGTGCGCAACCCCGCCCCGGTGGTAGCATCCGCCGATGCAAACGGCAACATGGGCTGCGGCAAATGCCCCAAAAAAGAGAAATAATTCCCAGAAAAATGGTGGGATATCACAATGGTTAGTATCGTAAAACTAACTGTTCTTCGTGATTTTCGCCAAAAAACTCTCTCAATTTCCTCCGAAAGTTAGCCCTTGCTTTTGTGCAACCCCACAAAAATAGAATTTTAGGCTTTTGCGGTGTACGGTTAGTCTTGCCTTTTCTTTTCCACTTTGTTAGAATGCAGACAAGGATGAATTCCGGGGAGGCCTGCTGGTACCGTGCGGGGGCAGACTTCTTCCTAAAGTAAGGGCACGGACGATAAAAGGAGAGTTTTATTATGGCACACAAGGTTTCTGACGCATGTGTTGGCTGCGGCGCTTGCGAGGGCGCTTGCCCCGTTGGTGCTGTCACCGTTGAGAACGGTGTCGCAGTTGTGAATGCAGATGCTTGCATCGATTGCGGCGCTTGCGAGGGTGCATGCCCCACCGGTGCTATCGCTGCTGAATAATTTCACGGCGAACACTGTAAAAGACGCATTGAAAGCAGCAGACCTGTTAAAAGCGGGTCTGCTGCTTTTCTTTCGTGCACAAATTTCAACGCTTTTCCTGCCCGATATTTTGGCAAAGGATTTTGGACGCTGTATATGGAACATTCCACCGAGATTTTGTATAATAAAACAAAGGTCTATTGTTCGGCGGTGCACCGCTTTGGGTCGGACGCACTGCTGCTGGCCCGGTTTTCGGAGCCAAAACGGGCATGGAAAGCCGCCGACCTGTGCTCTGGCTGCGGCATTGTGAGCCTGGAATGGCACGACCGCGGCCACCGCGGCCCCTGCCTGGGGCTGGAATTACAACCGGAAGCCAGCGCCTTGCTGGCCGCCGCCTGCACCGAACAGGAGATCGACCACATCACGCCCGTCCGCGCCGACCTGCGTTCGTTCCGGGAGGGCGAGGGGAGTTATGACCTCTGCGCCTGCAACCCGCCCTACTTCACGGCAGGGGAGCAGGCCGCCGACAAGGCCCGAGCCACGGCCCGCCATGAGACGGACTGCACGCTGGACGATGTCTGCAAGTGCGCTTTCCGTCTGCTCAAGGATGGCGGGCGGCTTTCGCTCTGCCACCGTCCCGAGCGGCTGGCCGAGGTGCTGGCTGTCCTGCGGGCAAACCGGCTGGAACCCAAGCGACTGGCCTTTGTAAAAAACAAGCCCGATGCCGCCCCCTGGCTTTTTCTGGTGGAAGCACAGAAGAACCGGAAAACGGGACTGCGGGTGGAACCGGATGTGCTCATTTCCGCCGGAGCAGCAATGTATGGACAAACCCCTCAGCCGCCTGCAGCGGCAGCTCCCCTGATAGGGGAGCCCTTGGCATAATGGGAAAGTCCTGCTGACTGAACAAAGTATGCAATAAGATAAACTGGAGGTCTGTATGGCAGGTACTCTTTATATTGTCGCCACACCCATCGGCAACCTGGACGACATGCCGCCCCGGGTGGCGGCCACCTTTGGCGCGGCGGATTTCATCGCCGCCGAGGACACCCGGGTGACCATGAAGCTGCTGAACTTCCTGGGGCTGAAAAAGCCGATGGTCAGCTACTATGAGCATGCCCTGCAGAAGGGCGAGGGCATCCTGCGCCGCATCGAGGCGGGTGAGAACTGCGCCCTGTGCTCCGATGCCGGAATGCCCTGCGTCTCCGACCCGGGCGAGGTGATCGTGCGGGACGCGCTGGCCCGTGGTATCAAGGTGGTGCCGGTGCCTGCGGCATCCGCCTGCGTGACGGCGTTGGCCGTCTCGGGGCAGGATACCTCCCGCTGGGTGTTCGAGGGCTTTCTGCCCGTGAACAAGAAGCAGAAGCGGGAGCGGCTGGCCGAGCTGCAGGGAGAAAAGCGGACGGTGATCTTCTACGAAGCGCCCCACAAGCTGCGCACCACGCTGGATGACCTGACCGCCGCCTTTGGCCCAGAGCGGAGCATTACCCTCTGCCGGGAGCTGACCAAGCTCCACGAGGAGATCTGGAAAACGACGCTGGGCGAGGCCCAGACCCACTACGCTGAGAATGACCCCCGCGGCGAATATGTGCTGGTGATGGCCGGTGCCCCCGCCGTGGAAGCTGACGAGGAGCTGACCCTGGAGCAGGCCGCCCAGCGGGCGCTGGAGCTGACCCGGAATGGCTATGCGGCTTCCGCAGCCGCCAAGGCCGCCGCGCAGGGCACGCCGTATTCCAAGAGTGAAGTGTATAAAGAGCTCCTCAAACTCCAAACGAATTAAACCGGAAGGCAATTTGTAAAAATAGGAGGACGTAGTCCCGTGACAAAACTTTTGATCCTGAGCGACAGCCATAACAGCACCGGTGCGCTAGAGCGCATCCTGCACGCGGAGAGCAACGCAGACGCTGTCATCTTTTTAGGCGACGGCCTGCGTGATCTGGAGGAAGCGCTGACCCTGCATCCCAAAATGAAGGTCTACGCCGTGGCAGGCAACTGCGATTTTGGGGCATTGGAACCGCTGGACGGTCTGGCCGCCTTCGATCAGGTGGTTATTTTCTATACACACGGTCACATGTACGGTGTAAAATACGATCTGGACACGTTGGCGGATGCCGCCGCCGCCCGTGGGGCCGAGGTGGCATTGTTCGGCCACACCCACAAGCCCACCGCTGTTCAGAAGAACGGCGTGTTTCTGTTCAATCCCGGCTCCTGCGGCCGCTGTTACACCGGCCCCAATACCTACGGTGTCATGGAGCTGGACAAGGGCAAAGTCGTGCGCTTTGCACACAAAGAGGTGCCGCAGCAATGAGCATCAACGAGGTGCGTTACCTGCCCGAATGCGGCAGCACCAACGCGTATGTAAAAGAGCATTTTGAAGAGTTCGGCCCGGTGGGTGCAGTCTACACCACCAACCAGACCGCCGGGCGGGGACGTCTTGGCCGCACCTGGACCAATGCCGAGGGCAGGGCGCTGTACTACACCGTTGCCATCCGGGAGCCGCTGGCCCAGCCTGCCACCCTGCCCCTGCTGGCCAGCCTTGCGGTGCGCAGGCAGCTGGCCCTGCGCTATGGCGTGGACTGCCAGATCAAGTGGCCCAACGACCTTTTGCTCAACGGCAAGAAGATCGTGGGCATCCTGTGCGAGAGCGTCTGCTACGGCTACCAGCAGCAGGGCCGGGGCATTCTGTGCGGCATTGGCATCAACCTGGCCCAGCCCCAGAGCTATTTCGATGCCGCCGACCTGCCCCACGGCACCTCGCTGGCCCTGCAGGGGGCTGTGGTCGATCTGGAACAGGATCCCCAGTGGCTGGCCGAGGCCCTGACCGATTTTGGTTTCGATAAGCCCATGTACACTTTTGCCCGGGACGGCTTCGCCCCCTTCCGGGAGGAGTACAAGGCCGCCTGCGTCAATCTCGGACGGCGGGTGACCTTTGACCTGCCGGAT
>CALDLZ010000194.1 GCA_937915335.1 uncultured Faecalibacterium sp. | reverse complement strand
CGGTGCCGAGAAGATGCAGCAGGTCATTGGGCTTATGAGGGAGCAGGAGCAGACAGCCAATAAGAGCCAGAAGAAGAGCAGACAGAACAGCGTAGAGCTGTAAGTATAGCAGACCCCCGCCAGCGGATGTTGGCGGGGGTCTGTACATATAAATGATGGTTTACTCAAAAAGCTCCGGGGCAATATCTGTTAGAGCAAAACCGGGAATGTCTTTCTCATCCTTGTAAGTGCCATCATCGGCTAGAAACTCGACCTTTGCGAAGTCTGCAACTGGAATTTCAGATTCGCAGACATACCAATTCCGGTAGTCATCAGCGGTCTGCTTCAGGGTAGAGGCAATGCTGCGGTCAGCGTTGTACTTGTCGCAGAAAGCACGCCAAGGCAAATAACGCCAGATCTTCCCCTCGGTCTTGATGGTGATGCGGCACATGATTTTGTCGTTAGACAGACCAGTGTTTTGAGCACCAGCACGATCATTGGCAGTCAGCCAGACAACGGGATGGTAGTTTTCATATTTGTCAACAGCTTTGATGCCAATTTCATGTCCGTTAAAGTACATCGGCTCCTGATGGAATGTGGCATCATCATACTTTAGGTTGGAAGGAGTCAGTGCCAGCTTGCCAGTGGCAAGAATCATCCGATACTTGATGAGGCTGGTGTAGTGATACAAGTTTTCGGGCAGTTTGGTCTTTTTCACTTTCATTGCTTTCCCTCTCAGTTCACAGGTGTTTAACGATACGAAACTCCGTCCGAGATACAGACAGTGGACGAGATGGGAAGAGTGTACACTATTCCGACGAAAAATGCAATACAAAATTTTATTAGCTTGCAATCACGGAAAAGCTGTGGTACGCTTTACTAGGATAGTATAAAGGACAAGTATATCCTTTTGTAAAAAACGACACCATGATGTACCGATAGTGGGACATTTACTGTGTTAAAATAAAAGAAAACCATGCGGAAATCCGCATTTGATGGAGGAAATAGAAATGGTTGACACCAAAAAAGAGCAGGAACGCGAAGAGCTGCACCGCGCGATCTGGGCGATTGCTGATGACCTGCGCGGCGCAGTGGACGGATGGGATTTCAAGAGCTATGTTCTCGGTACGATGTTCTACCGTTATATTTCTGAGAATATTGCCGGCTACATCAATCAGGGTGAGATTGACGCAGGAAACCCGGATTTCCGCTATGAAGCAATGTCTGATGCGGAAGCAGAGCAGGCACGGGAAGGATTGGTACAGGAAAAAGGCTTTTTTATCCTGCCCAGTGAACTGTTCTGCAATGTGCGGGCAAAAGCGGCCGGTGACGAAAACCTTAATGAAACGCTGGAAACGGTGTTCCGACACATTGAGGAATCCGCAAAGGGAAGCTCTTCCGAGGGGCAGTTTGCAGGGCTGTTCGATGATTACGATGTGAACAGCAACAAGCTGGGTGCAACCGTTGCCAAACGCAATGAAAAGCTCGTGAAGCTGTTGAACGGCGTGGCAGACATGAACCTCGGCGACGTGAAAGAGCATGACATTGATGCCTTTGGTGATGCCTACGAGTACTTGATGACCATGTACGCCAGCAATGCGGGCAAGTCCGGCGGCGAGTTCTTTACACCTGCCGATGTGTCGGAGTTGCTGACCCGGCTGGGTACCGTAGGCAAGAAAGAAATCAATAAGGTGTATGACCCGGCCTGCGGCTCTGGTTCGCTGCTGCTGAAAGCAGAAAAGGTGTTGGGGCGGGATGCTGTGCGTAACGGCTTCTTCGGGCAGGAAATCAACATTACAACGTACAACCTGTGTCGTATCAATATGTTCTTGCACGACATCGAGTTTGACAAATTCGATATTGCCTGCGAAAATACGCTGACCAACCCCGCGCATTGGGATGACGAGCCGTTTGAACTGATCGTCTCCAACCCGCCGTACTCC
>CALDLZ010000193.1 GCA_937915335.1 uncultured Faecalibacterium sp. | reverse complement strand
CAGCTGTGGGAACTTGATGACCCCTGCCGCTTTCAGTTCTTTGGCGATGGCGGCCACACCGCTGCCCTGCGGGATGCTCACCGTCACCTCGGTGCCGGTTTTTCCGTTGCCGTTTATCTCATTATAGACAAACACGCCCGCCGTCCCGGCGGCCAGCACCAGCAGCGCCAGCACGACCAGCAGAATCTTCAGCGCGCCGCCCTTTTCCTTTTTCTGGTGTTTTTCTGCCATATCCACGTCCCTTTCAGTCCATCATCAGGCGCATGTAGCTCTCCGACACATCAAATGGTTCGCCCTCAAAGCGGATAAGCCCATATTCCTGCCGGGTGCCCTCCCCCAAAAACAGATTCTGGGCAGCCCCCACCGTGATGACAGCCTTTTCCACAATGACCTCTTTCTCGCGGGCGGCCTCCATCAGCACCTCGGCGGCACGATCATTTTCGGCCATCATCTCCACAAAGTAAAGGGTGTCCTCTTTGCGGAAATAGATGCCATAGCCCTGCTCGCTGGACACGATGGTAGCGCCGCGGGAGTACAGGTCGCACAGCACAACCCCCATCTGCTCGGCGGGCAGCTGAACGGTATCTGGCCAGTATTTTGCCCGCAGTTCACAGAGCTTTTTCGCTGTGACGGAGTCAAACTCCGCCTGGCTCCACAGGTTGCGTTCCACTTCCCGGGGCAGGCACCGCAGGGCGAAGGCCTTCCGGAAACCCTTATCCTGCAAAAGTTCTGCCTGCTCCGGGCTGGCGGGCACGGCCACCACAAAACCCGCACCACGCTGCTTCTGCTGAGCACACAGGGTATCCACCAGCCCCGCAAGGAGCAGGCTTCCCTGCCCGCACAGACCGTACAGGTAGCAGCCCGGACGGCCCTGCAAGGTCACCGGCACAGCCAACGCCACCGCTTCAATGTGGTCGTTTTCTTCCGCAACATAAACGTTCCGGGCCCCGGCAAAACGCTCCACGGCGGTGCGGATGAACTCTTCCGAATCGCCGCGCTGGGCCTGCCACAGGGCCAGCACTTCCGCCCAATCGGACGGCTGCATCAAACGGTACATAGAATAGGATGCCTCCTTTTGTTTCTTCTTATCCCGAAACAGCCTCACCCTCTCAGGCCGCTTCGCGTCCAGCTCCCCCAAAGGGGGAGCCAAGTCAGACTTTACCCATTGATTGCGGAAATTGTAAGGTTCCAGACTTCTTTCTGAATATCCTCGATGCTCCGCATCTTCTCCCCTGCGGTACAGTGAACGGTATCCCAGCCGAGGTGGGCGGCGCAGTATTCAGCGGCACGGCGGCTGCGGGCCAGATACTCGGTGTCCTTTTCGTGGACATCCTTTCTGGTCTCGTCGCCGTGGTAGCGGGCGGTCATCAACCGCTGGCTCACCGCCGGGTCAACCTGCAAATAGATCACCCTGTCAGGTGCGGGCAGACCCAGCAGACGGTATTCATAGTCAAAAAGCCACTGCAAAAACGCGTCCCACTGCTCAGGCGGCAGCTTCGAGCACTGATGCACGGCGTTGGAGGTAGTATAGCGGTCAGCGATCAGGATGCCGCCCTCCTCGTAGAACTTGCCCCAGTCTGACTTATACCCCGCATAGCGGTCCACGGCGTAAAAGCTGGATGCCGCATAGGCATTCACATCGTCGGGCTTATCACCGAACTGCCCGGCCAGATACATTTTAATCAATGCACTGGAATCACTCGCATAGTTCGGAAAAGTAATTTCTTGTACCCGAGAGCCTTGCAAAGCCAGATTTTCTGCCAGCAATCGGGCCTGCGTGCCCTTTCCGCTGCCGTCCAGCCCTTCCAGAACGATCAGTTTGCCCCGGCTCATACGCCCGCCTCCTGCTTGATGGCTTCATACTTTGCACGAACCTCGGCGGTCTTGCCGCAGCACATCTTGCCCTCGGGGCAGGGGCCGCTGACACAGGCCGGGCCAGCCTTGGCAAAGATATGAGGAGCCACCGGGTAGACCAGCTTGAACATCTCCTCGGCCAGCTGACGGATCTCCCACTGGGCACGGCTGCAGCAGCGCAGGTGGAAGAAGTTCTGCAGACTGCGGGCGTTCATCGTCACGACCATCTTGGTCTCGCAGGCATTGGGCAGCACAAAACGGGCATCCTCGTTGGCCTGCTTGGAAGCTTTGGCCCGGGCCTGTTTTTCGGGCATTCCCTCGGCCATCAGACGGGCGGTATGGCCGTCCTCCAGCTTCTTTGCCAGATCCAGGTAACGCTCCGCGTCCTCATTCATGCTGGCAATAAAGGCTTCCTTTGCCTCGGGGATGGCCTCGATCTCCGGCGGAATGACATAGTGAAAATCGTCCAGACGGACATAGCGCTGGCTCTGGACGCTGAACGACGCGATGCGGTGCCGGGTGATCTGGGCCAGCAGGGTGCGGCTCACGCCCTCAA
>CALDLZ010000192.1 GCA_937915335.1 uncultured Faecalibacterium sp. | reverse complement strand
GCAATTTTTAGAGATCATCTATAATGCCGTGGTAAGAGGTTAAAGAAAAGGCTGCCGTGCGGGTGATGCACGGCAGCCTTTTGCTGTGTAGCCCAAAAAGTGGGTTACAATGTGGGTTTATAAAAGAGAAAAACGCTCAAGAACTCACGTTCCTAAGCGTTTTTCTTTTATGGGCGCGGGTGGATTCGAACCACCGAAGCTGAAAAGCAGCAGATTTACAGTCTGTCCCCATTGGCCACTCGGGAACACGCCCAGATTCAATTTTCAGCCATCGCTGACTGCTTATATATTTTATCATCTGAAGTGGTATTTGTCAACCACTTTTTCCGCCGATTTTCTCATTCCTCGCGGTTTCGCATTTTTTCACGTTTCTCCGCTGCAAATCAAGACCACAGGCAGCAAAAGACCCCGGAACTTCTTCCGTTCCAGGGTCTTTTTGGAGCTGGTGACAGGAGTTGAACGCGTCACCGGCATTGCATTACCAGAAAACAGCGGTTTTTGTTCCAAAATTTACACGTTTTATTGTTGTTTTTCTGTATCATCCTGCGCAGCACACACGCCCACAAAATCAAAAGTGTGTTAAAATGTGTGTTATTTTTCCGCTGTCAAGAGCCGGGCAAAAGCGTCGTTCACGTCCTGAGCGGCGATGGCTGCATCACCTGTCAGTGCGTGGCTGTACACGCCGAAAGTGTCCATATCCTGACTGTGGCCCACAAGGTTCTTGACCTCACCGGCGGGCAGCTTCTTCGCCACGCTGACAAAGGTGTGGCGCATTTCGTAGGCCGACACCGGCGGGATCTCATTCACCCGGCAATAGACCTGCCAGCGCTTATAATAATAGGCTTCGCTTTTCAGGCAGAATACGCTTTTCCCTGCCCCGGTAACGGCCCGCTGCTGTTCCAGCACGGCCCGGGCCAGATCAGACAGCACAAAGGCCCGCACGGCATTATCATTCTTGCCGCGCGTCTGTTCGCCCAGCACGTTCACGGCGCGGGAGATGAACACTGTATCACCCTTGATGTCAGCCCAGCGCAGGCCAACCAATTCGCCCGGGCGCAAGCCCGTGAGCACCTGAAACCTGTATGCGTAGATAAAATCATCATGCACCCGTTTGCCCCTGTACAGCGTCGTATCTACCCCAAACAGCGTTGTGAGGGCATCCGGCTGCAGCACCTTCTTGCCCTTTGGCCGGGCCCCAGCGGGCACGTGCAACCCTTCAGGATTGAAGGTGGTCAGCTTCTTCGCCCTGCACCATTTACAGAACGCCCGCATATCTGCGCAGAGGGATTGCAGTGACTTCTTTGCAAGGCCGTCGCTGTAGGCATCGTTTACCACGTCCTGTAAGTCCTGTTCGGTCAGGCTGGTAATCCGCTTCCTGCCGATCGCGGGCAGTATCCGGGTACGCCAGCGGCTTTCTATGTTCCTCTGGTTGCCGGTTCCCGTAGTCTTAACCACCATGGCATACCATTCTTGATACAGATCATCCACCCGGCGGGCCTTAACCCCGATACCATCATTGAGCCACCTGTCAGCCTTTGCGTTAAACAACATCGTCCGGGAGCGTCTGGCCCGAGAGAGGGCTAAAGGCACGACAGGCCCGGACACCACCCAGAGCGAGGGAGTAGACGAGGAAAAGGCCGCTCTTGCCGCCGAACGTCAGCAGCTGCTAAAAGACCGTCAAACGTTCGAGTGTGAGCGCTATTGCAAGGAAAACGGCTTTGATTCCCAGCTGGTTGAACTGCTGGGCGTGGATGAACTGGAAGCGTTCAAAACGAAAGCCGAGAAGCTCCAGAGCATTTTTGTTTCCAACGCCAACCAGCGCACCGGCAATTCCGTCCGCGTTTCCACAGGAGTCTCACACGGAAGCCCCCTGACCCCCGCCCACGATGGAACCGAGTATTTCATGCCCTCTGCAAAATGAGAGGATTTTATAAATGGCAATTGATCTCGTAACGAAATATCAGAACGCCGTGGATGAGCTCTTCAAGAACGAATCCAAGCGCAGCCTTGTGACCAATCAGGATTACAGCTTCGTGGGTGCGAACAGCATCCGCGTTTACAACGTCAGCACCGCCGAGATGCACGACTATAATAAATAGAGTAGAAGATAAGAGTAAAAGCACTCCCACCCATTCCAAACACTGTTATGGTGAGTTTAAGAACGTCTTGCTTACCGATGAAGAATATCAGAAGTTAGCAGAAAAGGTGCAAAACCGTGACGACATGATTGAATCCCTGTCCATCTATATGGAAAGTAAGGGCAAGCGGTATAAGAGCTGTTACAATGGTTATGAATTACAATCAGCAGTCCGAAGATTTTAACACCCTTGACCGTCCTGTTGCCAGCGAGGACAACATGGTTCGCTTTGAGGATGGCTCCACGATGGATATTCATGCAGACAGCTCTTTGATGGAAAGCGAGATTTACACCTACGTCAGCCACGCGGCAGATGACAAGCAGATTGCAGAAGTCTATGATTTTGTCCGCAAGGTTATTTCCCTGCCCTCTGCTCTGAACGATGAGGACGCAAAGGTTGTTCACGAGTGCATCGGTCGTCAGTGCGATTTCTTCAACGACAGCACCAGCCAGCAGGAGCGAGCTTTGTTCGATGCTCTGCACCTTGATGGGCGCGATGCTATCCGCGCATGGCTGCACACTTACTTCTCCGAGCTGAACGACAACGCACAGTATTCGGACAAGCCCAACGCACTGGACGAACTGCACCGTGCCACCAATGCAATGGAGCTTGTGCGGAAAGCCTACCCCGACACGGCAACCACTGCCGACAATGTGACCGTATACACGAAAGCGGCAAAGGCATACGTCAACAGTATGCCCCCTGTTCAGCTTGAAGCGAATGGGCATGATGTTTCCGAGGGACAGCCCCGAATGATTGACGCTCTGGACACCATCGAACAGCTTGCGAAGTTCGACAATGCAGCAGCGTGGAAGTGCTATCACGATTTCATGGAAAAGAATCTTTCTGGCGTGTCCATCGAAATCAAAGGCTGATTTTTTAAGCACGATTTCACTTCATTTTCGTGAAGTGCAGTTTTGAGCAAAATATTCCCACCACTTCAGACAAATAAAGTATAACATCCCTGTGCTTGGATTGGCAACCGAGTGCAGGGATTATTTTTGTGCGAATTGATGTCAGTTATTGAAAATCGGCGTTGTTTCGATGCAAATCATAACCCCGCGTGAAAACGCGGGGTTTGCAAAACGGCCCCATAGGGGCCA
>CALDLZ010000191.1 GCA_937915335.1 uncultured Faecalibacterium sp. | reverse complement strand
GTGAAAGTAGTGATATCCCGGAACCTGGGAACATCCGGCCATCGTGCGGAGAGGACGGAGTGCGGAAAATCCGCCCACTCGCACTGGCAGACGGTTTCAAACCCGGCAGCCTCCGCCGCCAGGTCCAGACCGCCAATGCCGGAAAACAGGCTCACATGGGTCAGTTTATTCATGGCCCTTCGGCGCACGGAACGGTTCGATCTCACTTTCCAGCTCCGCAAGGACCGCCTCCATATCCGCCGTGACCGCCTTGCTTCTGGCAATCAGGCGGTTCATCACATCAAAGAAGGTTTCACCCTCCTGTTTTTCTTCCGTATGCAAATAGCGGGGATCATTCATGTTCGTTTTCTCCTTTCCCGGTTTCACCAAGTTTTGTCGTCATAATGCTGTAAAGTTCATTGTCCTTCGGGAAGTCATCCACAAAAGGCAGGATCACATTGCCGAAGAAGATCAGCCCCTCGCCGGGGCCTGCGTTGCTGATATGCGCCGCCTGCTGGTTAGAGATATTCAGACGCTCGCAGAGGATTTTTCTGTCTCCGCTGGCCTGGTTCAGAAGGTACACAAAATCGCTGTTTTCAAAGATATTCTCGATTTCCGGGGAGGAAAGCAGGTCCTTAATGTTCTGCGTGATCCCCGTGGGGATACCGCCCCATTTGCGAAAGCGTTTCCAAATCTCTACGCTCCAGGCACCAACCTCGCCGCGCAGCAGAAGGTGGAACTCGTCCACGAAGTACCAGGTGGATTTGCCCTGATCCCGGTTCTGGGAAACACGGTTCCACACCTGATCCTGGATCACCAGCATACCCAGGCTTTTGAGCTGCTTTCCCAGCTCCTTGATATCGAAGCAGACAATGCGGTTGTTGATATCCACATTGGTACGGTGGTTAAAAACATTCAGGCTGCCATGCACATACAGTTCCAGTGCCGCTGCGATTCGCTGTGCCTCCGGCTCCGGCTGTCGCTTGATCTCGTCATACAAATCCTCCAGCAGTGGCATATTCTCCGGGCGGGGGTCTGCGATATAGGGGCGGTACACGATCCGCACGGCACGGTCAATGACCGTCTTTTCCACCGGCTCCAGACCGTTCCGTCCGCCTGCCGCCAGTTCGCAGAACGACAGGATAAAGTCGGATTTCAGCGCCAGCGGGTTATCATCCTCGCTGTAATTGAGGTTGATATCCATAGGGTTCACATACTGCGTGCTGGTTGGAGAGATTTTGATGACCTGGCCTTCCAGCCTGTTCACCAGCGGAAAATATTCCGCCTCCGGGTCGCAGATCAGGATATCGTCCTTTGTGTTCAGGAACACGCCCACAATGGAACGCTTTGCGGAAAAACTCTTGCCGCTGCCGGGTGTGCCTAAGATCATGCCGTTGGGCGTTTTCAGCTTTTTGCGATCAGCAAGGATCATGTTGCCGGAAGTGGCATTGAGCCCATAGTAGAGGGCTTCACCACCGTGGAAAATCTCCTGCGTGGTGAAAGGAACAAACACCGCCACCGCCGAAGTGGTAAGTCCGCGCTGTATCTTAATGCGGTTGACACCCAGGGGCAGCGCCGATACGAAGCCGTCCTCCTGCTGAAAGTCCAGCCGCACCAGGGAGCAGTTATATTTCTGCGCCACGCTTGCCGCACGGAGAAGGTCATTCTCCAGCTTTTGCTTGCTGTCTGCAAAGTTCACCACCAAGAAGGTCATCAGGAACATTCGCTCATTTCTGCTTTGCAGGTCACGGAGGATGTTCTTTGCCTCGCCTGCGTAGGTGGCAAGGTCGGTGGGGATGATATCCATATCGAAACCTTCCCGCACCGCCTTTTTCTGCGCGTCGATCTTCATACTGTCAATGTCAGTGATCTTCCGCTTGACCGTTTTGATTGCCTCGTTCTGATCCATGCTGCGGATATGGAGGCTGACAAGCAGCCCGCTGTCCGTATCCAGCAGTTCAGTGAGCATACGGTCATCCATTTCCGGTGCGCTGATCTGCAGAAAGGACACGGCACAGAATTTATCCGCCATCGTGAACTTCCGTGCTTCACCGAAGCGGAAGGAAGATGGTGCGATAAAATCCTGGACCGACAGGCCGGAAGGGGCAAGCCAGCTCCATTCAAAGGTAAACCGTTCCCCGTCCGGGTGCAGGATGCCGTGGAGCATTTCCAACCACTCCTTGCCGCCAAGCTCCTTTGCCAGAGCGCCCATGACCTTGAAATGGTTGAGGGCGTCCATGACAATCCGGGAAAATCGTGCCCGTGCGGTTTTGCTGTCCCGTGCCTCGATGGTGAGGGTCAGGTACTTTGTTTTGATAAGACCGTTGTTGCCCCGTTCAAGCTGCTTGCGGAGCATTTGCGTGTAAAGCTCACGGATATGATCGAAGTGATCTCCCTGCGCCGCGATTTCGATACGCTTCACAAAATCCTCCCGGTTCATGCGGCGGCTCACAAGGGAGAGCTGCATCCCGATAGAAGCGTCATGGGCGTTATACATATCGCAGAGGGCTTCAAAGATCGCCGTCTGGTCGTCAGGTTTCGCAAGCTGATAATTCACATCCTCGAACTCGATACACTTCGACCAGGTGTGATCGTCCAGCTTGCACAGGCCGTCCGGGTACATCTGGCGGAACGGTAAGGTGTCCTGTGCGGAATGTACCTTGCCGTCGCCTCTGGCAGTTTCCAGGATACGGCTGATCTCACGCTTTTCTGCGGCGGTCAGCTTTACCGCTGGTTTTGCCGTCTGCCGTGCCTGCGGCTCTGGCTTTTGCTTTCTGAACAATGGCTTTCACCTCCTTTTCCGCCTGGGCCTGCCGCTCCAGGGCTGCGTAGAAATTGTTTGTCTGATAAGGCCGCTCCTTCGTCCGCAGGAACATACAGCGGATGACCTGTCCGGCCACCACCTCCAGGGGTTGGCCGTGCCGCTCATACATGGCGAGCAGAAAGAACGGGAGCATGACGATAATCATGCAGAACGCGGCGGCGCTGTTGCTGGCCGTGCGTCTGAGCAAAAAGAAAAGCGGTACTCCGATGAGTGCCGCCGCTCCGAAACATATAAGCTGCCGTTTGGTAAGTCCAAACAGCACTTTGGATTTTACTTTCGTCAAATCCTTTGGAATGGTTACATACGCCAATTTATCAAGCCTCCTTAATGCGCTCCGAACAGGCTCTTAGAGAGGCTGCCGGTCTTGAACAGGGCGAAGCACAGCAGGACCGTGTAGCCCATGCAGGCCCATATCGCGCCTGAGATGTTTCCGTCCGTGG
>CALDLZ010000190.1 GCA_937915335.1 uncultured Faecalibacterium sp. | reverse complement strand
GAGACCCTGCTGTACAGCCCCGAGCTGAAGTTCTACTCCAACAAGGTCAAGATGGATGAGAACCTCGACACCAACATCAAGGGCCTGCACTGCCTGGGTGACTCCTCCGGCTGGACTCGCGGCCTGATGATGGCCTCCGTTATGGGCGTACTCATGGGCCGGAAGCTGGCCGAAAAGGAAGGGTGCTAACCTTTTAAGTTGATGAAAAAGAAAATTCCGGTTATCCTGGAGGATAACCCGTACTACAAAATGAGCCAGCTGGATATCGGACAGTATCCTCAAGAATTTTGGGATGTAAGTGAAACCATTACAGAGTTATCTTATCTGACACATAGTTATTTTCGATATTACGGAAAATTTCCATCTAAAATCGGAAAGCTTATCGTTGAAGATTTAGATAATCGACATGAGATCTCCCCTGCAAACGATTTTGTATTGGACAATTACGCCGGATCAGGTACTACTCTGGTAGAAGCCAAGCTGCATGGTTATGATTCATTTGGTATTGACATCAATCCTTTTGCTGTACTGTCATGTAAGGTAAAGACTAGAAATTATAGTGTACCTGCTCTAAAAGCCTATTGGGCAGATCTGTGTAACGAGATTTCCGCATACAATAACGCTCTATTGTCTTCTGATGAGCAACAGTCTCTTTTTGCCAATGTCAGCAGTAATTTTTCCATGTTCATCCAGAACGAAATCAAAGATTTCAAAGAAAACAATCCTGATTTTGAAAAATGGTTCACAACGAGTGCACTTACCGGACTCGCTATTATCAAATGCCTGTTGTTAAAGCGCCCGGCAACAGATGAGCGTGACTTCTTTGAACTTGCTTATTTTGCCATTATTCGACGTGTCTCCACAGCGCATGATGGTGAGGTTCGTCCACATGTCAACAAGAAAAAGCGCGAGCGGAATGTGATGGATGCATACGCTAAAAAAGTATCAGAAATGATTGCTTTGATGGCCGAGTGGAATCAAGTCACAAAAGAATCTGTAATTTCAGATGCTCTTCTTTGCGATAATGCTTCTACCCCATGTGTTACAGATTATGTCTGTCGGCTAAAGGAAAAGACAAACAAACAGTTAGGTTTGGTCGTTTCGCATCCGCCCTATCTGAATTGCTTCGATTATATTCCCGTCTACAAGCTGGAATTCATGTGGGCCACAGGATTTGATAACCTTTTCTTTGGGTATAGCTACAAAGAAATCAAGGAGATGGAGGTCAAGTCCTATCCAGCCAGTTCTTCCGAAAATATTGAGAGATACTTCTTGCATAATCGCAAAGTATATGAGACCGTTTTTCAAAATCTTCGACATGGTGGGTATTGCTGTATTGTAATTGGTGACTGTACTGTACAGGAAAAATTATTCGAGGTGCATAAGGCATTTATTGCCATGTTGGAAGATATTGGTTTTGTCACAGATAAAATTGCGTATCGAAGCACTGCCTATGGCATCGGCCAATATGCTTATCGACACAGGGCTGACTATAATGAGGATACCAACCGTAAGAAAGATGGTGTTTTATTTTTCAAGAAACTCTAAAACACTCTAACATGAAAAATCCGACAGGTACCACTGGAAAGTATGGTATCTGCCGGATTTTTGTTACACAACGGGAATTACGACAAGGGAATGATTCGAGTAACTAAATTTCACATATTTTTTGATATCAATGTCGTAAAAGACCCGATTCTCATAATAAGTCAGAATATCATTGATCGCCTGCCGCACATTCTGATTTCGTTCAAACTCTTTCTTGGAAATTTTATCAAGCATCTGTGCACCAAAATGTTCTTCAAACAATTCAAATGCTTTGATAATCACCGCATCGGGTACAATTACATTGTGGTCTATACAAGTTTTAATCACATTCCGAGATTTCTCTTCCCAGTGTGAAAACTCACAGATTACATGGACAAATGTCATGCGTTTCTGTCCCGCCGGAACTTCTTCTTTTCCCCAATATCCGTCAACCTTTTTACGAAGATCCATCGCCACCAGCGATGCCTGTTTCGCTTTCTCAATGGTTTGCGGACCAGTCAAGCAATCAAATAAAGCAAAGACTGACGTCTCGTTCACAATGCTCTGAAGTCGAATCGTTTTGCAGGTACGAATAATCGTTGGAATTTCCTCCAACATATTACCGTGTGCTGTTGTCACAAGACAATGGTTTTCCTCATCTATCACAACCTTAATGTTTTCTCCCACATTAAAAAGGAAAGTACGACGTACTTCTGGCGTTGAATTTGCAAAAATTTCAACCTCAACTGTATTTAGGGCAATAATTTCCTTTACCTTTAATTGGAATGTAACAGGTGCCGGCTGCCAACGTCCAGAGAATTCAATCTCAAATGATTCATTGGCAGTAATTTTTCTTATATGTCGGCCATTTTTACCGGAAGTTGTTTCTTCAACACCTACACATTTGCATTCAATTGCGCCAAAAAGATGCCGACCATTTTGGTCTTTATTGAAAAAGCCAAATTCCACCTTATGCCCTGCTGTAGTATATCCTTCAAGCTTTTCCTCAGTAGACAATCTTTCAACAAGCTGTGGGTTCTGGCACACTGCACCCATGGTCAGAATTTCCAGCATATCACCGATCTTGCGTCCAATCTGGTGCCCTTTCAGATTGTAGTTTGCAATACATTTATAGACACTGGTGATATATGTAAAATCACGGAGCTCTGTGTTAATATCAATTTTCATTGCTTTGCACCGGTTTATCCTTTACAAGTATTTGATTCCATGATACAATTGGCTGCAAAGAATGTAAACCGCATATATGCGGTATTATAGAGGTTCATGAATGAAAATCGGTCGAAATTTGAAATACTATCGAACATTGCATCACCTTACGCAAAGCGATGTTGCCGAATTATCCGGCATTAATGAAAAATATCTGGGCCGCATTGAGCGCAACGAATCCGTACCAACAATAGATAAACTTGAGCAATTGTGCCTGGCTTTTGACATCAGAACCTGTGACCTGCTTATGGCAGTTCCTAAAAGCGCGCCCACAAATTCCAGCTGTCCAAACGAAGAAAGACCTTCCTTACCACCTAAAATCTTATATTATTGCAACTGCTGTGGCTGTACTTTTCAACAGGAGCTGGCTGACACTGATACCGATGATATCCGGTGCCCGGAATGTGACTGTATCTATGATCCTGAAGATGGTTATATCGAAAAATCCATTATATACTAGGGCTCAATTCCATGATGCACAAACAAAAGGGACTGCCTGGAGGCAGTCCCTTTTGTATTTTTAGTGCAGTTTATTCCGGTTTGATCGCCTGCCAAAGGCATTTGTCATCACACTCTGCATCCATAAAACCCTTTTGTTTCGGGGCTTTATGTAAATTCTTTCCAGATTCGGTTGATTTTTCACCAGAAATTCGGTATACTATTCCCAGAATACTGTGCGTTGTGCCCAATGCGCAGCGCGCACAGGGAGGTATTGCTATGCACGATTCCCCGGGAAGTGTCATTACCCAGCTGTGCTCCGGAATCCAGCTTTACAGCGCCGAGCGGCGCATTGCGGACTGCATTCTTGCAGATGTAAAGTGGGCTTCGGTTGCCACTTCTGCCGAGCTTGCCAAGGCAAGCCACTCGTCCGAAGCAACAGTCACGCGGCTATGCCATAAGCTCGGATACGAAAATTATCGCAAATTCCAATTGGAGCTTGCACGGGATGTACTGGAACAGCAGGAGGCTGAGGCCCGCAAAAGGGCCCCCGCTGATCCGCTGAAGCAGGCCCTGCTCGACCTGCAGAACAACCGTCAGGAGGAGGTGCAGGCCACCATTCAGGCTCTGAACCTGCCCCAGCTGCGGCAGGCTCTGTCCATTCTGCGGGCGGCGGAGATCGTAGAGATCGAGGCCGCCGGCACCAACCTGCCCGTGGCCATGGATGCCTCGCTCAAGCTGGGCAGCCTGGGCAAGCGCTGCATGAGCAGCCCGGTACCGGAAAAGGTACAAGCCTTCTCGGCGGCGCTCACGCCCCGGGATGCCCTGCTGCTCATCTCCAGCACAGGCCGCAGTGAGACGCTGGAAATGGCCGCCAATGCCGCCCGGAAAAACGGCACGCCGGTTATCCTCATCACCTGTGACAAGCACTCGGCGCTGGCCGGGCTGGCCAGTCACACCCTGCTGGCCTCCAACCGCATCCAGCGCCTTGCTTCCACGGATGTGCAGCCCTCTCAGCTCTCGGCCGAGCTGGTGGTGGAACTGCTGTATTACCTGCTCCTCGAAAATTTTGAGTGAACATGACAAAAAGGCGGCTCCGACGAATGTCGGGGGCCGCCTTTTTGTCAGCAGATAATCTTATGCGTTAAAAACGTACTTGTCCAGACGGTGGAAGGCTTCCACAATGCGGGAGCGGGGGGAAGCCAGGTTCATACGCAGATGGCAGGGGCCAAAGAACATGGTGCCGTCCTGGATAGCAACGCCCACATCCCAGCAGC
>CALDLZ010000189.1 GCA_937915335.1 uncultured Faecalibacterium sp. | reverse complement strand
CATGCCATCCAAATATAATGACTCCCCCAAAGCAGATAGCAGCCAAAGTAAATTGCAATCGTCCACGGTATCAGTGGAATTTTGTGGTCGATGGGAAGAGAGAAATCATAGTGGAATCGGGACTCTGCCAATTTTGCAGCTCCCTGATACACCAGTTGATTCCAAAAAAGTGCTGCAAGCGGCAGTACTACTCGGCGTGGAATTTTAGAAAAAAGTTTCAAGGTTTTCATGGGGCTGCGTGCTCCTTGGCCGCTTGCGTTCCAATCCACATTCCTTCATGCACCTGTACTTCTCCATTTTTCAACTGATTCTGAATATCAGGACACAACTCAATTTGATTTTTCTGAAACAGCAGAACAATGGTAGAACCAGCCAATTCAAAATGGCCTTTTTCCATACCGCGAAAAACACGGAGGTTCTTTCGTGGGTTGCAAATTCCGCCGACCACCAGTGCGCCGATTTCTGTCTGCACAACTGGGCCAAAATGCTTCGTCGCCATCAGTGTCCAACTGCGGCGGTTCAAAACATAGACCGGATACTTTTCACAGGCGATTGGCTGGACACTGTGAAGAACGCCGGGAATCTCATGGTTTTCTCCTTGATAACCGTCATCAATGTAGCAGTAATGGTGGTAATCGGATGCACACAACCGGAAAATTAGGCATTGACCACCCTCGAATTTCCGTGCAAGCACCGCATCCTGCAAGAGGTCACTCAACTTGTAGTGTGAGTTTTTAATGAAGAAACTGCTGTCTGCCGCAATGGGATAAGCACTCAGCCAGCCATCGCAGGGGCTGATGAGGTGCTCCGGGATATGATCGACCTCTACGGTTTCTCTGGTTCGGGCAAAGAAATCCCGGTAGGTACGGAATCCCTGCATTTGCTGCTCTGGATTCAAAGTGATACCGTGCCGCTTTGCATAGGGTTCAATGATGGGTTTTGACCAGCGCGAATGTAGGAACGCAACGGCGATCCGGTCAGCATGGGTGACCATGATTCCTTTCAAAAGGATGCGGCCCAGAACCGTTCCATACAAAAATTGCACTGCCAAGGAGGTGTTTTTCATAACGAATTGGCTCCCATCAGCAAAATCACAACTTCACCGAAACCGCAGAGCAGCATTCCGATTTTTCCGGACATCTGCGGCTTTTTCATACGGAACGGAACCAGAAATGCCATACCGGCCACTGCTAAAATAACAATGCCGACGATCAGAAGCTGCCAATGGCACAACTGACCCAGCCCAAGAAGTGCCGGAAGGAACAGGGCAATGGTCGTGACAGGCAGACCAAGATAGTATTCACGCGGCAATACCGAGTGGTTCTGCCGTTCTTCTTCATCCACATTGAACCATGCCAGACGAATAAGAGCGCACAGGACATACATTCCGGCCACGAGAAGAGCCAGCGCATTCTGTGGTGCAATCGAATGGACGATGAGTGCTGGCAATGCGCCGAAGCAAAGCAAATCGCTGAGCGAATCGATTTGGATGCCGAAACGCTTTTCCGACTGAGTGCGAACCTTTGTGGATGCGATTTTTCCATCAAACATATCGCAGAACCCCGCAAGCATCAGGCAGAACAATGCGCCGTTCAAATCACCCTGCATGGCACGGGTCATACCGAACACGCCGATCAGCATTCCGATATAGGTCAGGATGACCGTGTAATTGTAGAATCCAAGCATTTTGATTTTCCTCCATCAGATAAAATGACTGAACACAAGACTGTAAGCAAGAATACACCACGGCTTTCCCAGCAGGATGATCCAGACAAATTTCCGGGTGTTCATCCCGGTCAGACCGGAAAACCAGCATAAGAAATCATCAGGTGCCAACGGCAGCAGGATGGCGAGAAACAAAATCAGTGTATAACTCTTTTTTGTATTGACCCAATCCACCAGCTTTTGATATTTCTCCATCGGAACCATTTTTTGCACAAGTTCCACGCCAAAGTGCTTTGCCAAAAGAAATGCAATGATCGAACCCGCACTGATGCCGATATAATTGCACCAAAAGCTTCCGGCTGCACCAAACATCCCAACACCCACGATGCAGCCCAGCCATCCCGGAAGTACCGGAATAATGACCTGAATCGCTTGGATCGTAATGAGCACCAGCGGTGCAAAGATTCCAAAACTCTTTATGTAAGCCTGAAATTGTGCGGTGGAAGAAAAGCGTCCGGTTGCGTAGCCATGCAGACAGAACAAAATCAAAATCAGCAGCAGAAAAACCAGAGCAGTCCCCAGCCATTTTTTCAGGCGGTCTGCACAGTGTTCCATTTGTTCTTCCTCCCTTCGGTTCGTCTTTCAGAACGCTGTTATTGTACTTTGCAATTCTGAAAATGTACTGCGGAAAAATCTGAAGAATTGTGAAGTTTGTTGTCCATCACACAGAAAATCCGCTATAATATAGAACGAAAGGAACCCGAAAAAGGAGACAGGAACATGGAAAGCCGCAAAATTTTAGCAGTGGATGATGACCCGGAGATTCGTGAAGTGTTAAGGCTGTTGCTGACGGGCGAAGGGTATCAGGTCGTGGAAGCCGAAAATGGTGATGCAGCATTGAAATTGCTGGACAATTCCATCGACCTTGTGATTTTGGATGTGATGATGCCCGGAACCAGCGGCTATGCCGCTTGTGCAGAGATTCGCAAGCAGTCAGCCGTTCCGGTTTTGTTTCTGACTGCCAAATCGCAGGATTCTGACAAATCTATGGGTTTTACGGTAGGCGGTGATGATTATCTGGTAAAGCCTTTTTCGTACTCCGAACTGATTTCTCGTGTCAAGGCGATGCTGCGCCGCTATTGTGTCTACGGTGCCAAAGCTCCAGAACAGAACAGCCGCATCCGCTGCTGCGGCAATATCGAGATCGACCCAGACCAATGCATGGTCTGGCAGAATGGGCAGGAAGTGGCTCTGACCCGGACGGAGTACAGCATTTTGTATCTGATGGCATCTCACCCTAAGAAAATTTTTACGGTGCAGAACATCTATGAGAGCGTCTGGGAAGAGCCGTATCTCTATACTTCTAACAACACCGTCATGGTTCATATCGGAAATTTGCGGAGGAAGCTGGGCGATGACACGCAAAACAATCAAATCATCCAAACCGTCTGGGGGAAGGGCTATCGGATTGGGTAAGAGGATTTCCAAAAGCTTGAGCGCGCAGTTGCTATGTGGTGCGCTGGGGTCACTTCTGGCGGCAATCACGGCTTTTTTTCTGGTTTTGGCTCTGGGAAATTCCCTGCTCGACCATACCATTTATGGGGAGCCTTTTGCCAAACGAATGGCAGACAAAGAATTTTCCAAGCTGCAGGAATTTGTAGACACGGAAAAAATCACAGAAGATAATATCCAATACCTGAACGTATGGAGTAATCGAAATCATTTTCTGTCCCTGATTATCTATAAAGGGGAAAAGTGTCTCTATACTTCTTCCGTTTGGTATCAATTGGATGATGATTCGGAAGTACAGCCTTTGACGTTTGATCCTTCCTATGAAAGCCCGGAGGCTGAATACCATCTGACACTCAGCAGCGGAAATACGGTGCAGGCATTTTTGTACTACTATGCCGGAGACTCATTCTATACTGTTCTCACAATTCTGTCTGCTGCTGCTGCGTTTATAATTTTTAGTGGCTGCTTCATCACGCTGGTACATCACAAACTGGCTTATATCAAAAAAATGAAGCAGGAGCTGGATATTCTCTCTGGCGGCGCATTGGAATATCAGGTAACAGTACAAGGTGAAGACGAACTAGGCCAACTTGCTTACGGCATTGACCAGATGCGCCGTTCCATCCTTGCTCATCAGCAGGCAGAAGAGCGAGCGCGCTCGGCAAGCTCCCAACTTGTCACAGCCATGTCCCACGATCTGCGCACACCGCTGACTTCGCTGCTGGCCTATCTGGAGCTGCTTGACCGAAAGAAATACGAGAACGAAGAGCAGCTTCATCTATTTGTGAAAAAAAGTCTGGAACAGACGCTCCGTATCAAGACGATGGCCGACCAGATGTTTGAATATTTTCTGGTCTATTCTGCTGAATGGGAACAGCCGGACACCGAACCGCAGGATGCCGACACATTGCTGGAGCAGTTTTGGGGCGAGTATGCTTTTTCCCTGCAAAGCAAGGGCTTTTCCGTTGAAACAGAATTCCATCCGCTGCACGGGAGCATTGCAGTCAATCTGGAACTCCTGCGCCGCGCTTTTGACAACATCTATTCCAATCTGCTGAAATATGCTGACCCTGCAAAGCCCATCCGAATTATATTCCAGCGTAAAGAAAGTCAACTTGTATTAAGAATCTGCAATACCGTTTCGCCGCAGCACAACAGTCGGGAAAGTACCAATATTGGCCTGAATACCTGTCGGCGCATTCTGGAATACCATGGCGGCTCGTTTGAAGCAAAGGAGCAAAATGGGATATTTGAAGTGCGATTAACACTTCCTATCGGTTAAAATCAGCTTCTCGGAGTTTGGATCATTCGGAAAATAATTTGAACAAAGACCAGAACTGTGTGCTCGCCCAGAGTCGAGGCAGTTCTGGT
>CALDLZ010000188.1 GCA_937915335.1 uncultured Faecalibacterium sp. | reverse complement strand
GCCGAGTGCGGAACCGTCCACGTGCAGCAGATGGAGCGGATGCAACTTATTGTCACATAATTCGCATTATGTGGTTAGTGACAATAAGTCATTTTTCATTATACGCGCAATGCGTTTTTGGCGCAAGCGATAAATCTTCAATTTTCTACATATAAAGGCGAGTTTGCTGCATCATTGTGGCACTCGCCACACTTTTTGCGCCCGATTTTTCCCAGAGACAGGGTTTTCACCCTCCATGCGGTCTTTCAAAGCACAATTTTAATGATGAAAGCACAACATAATGCGAATTATGTTGCATCGGGTAAAATAGTTTGATAAAATCAGGGCATACAGAACGCTCCTGTGTCAAGTCGTTTTGAAAATGTGAGGAATCATTATGAAAAAAATCTCTCGGCGTTCCTTTTTACAGGCCACTGGCCTGATGGCTGCATCTGCCGTTCTGGGCAGCAGCCTGACCGCTTGCGGCGACAGCAATGCTTCCAGCGATAGTAACTTCAGTAATGAGCATGAACCGATCACCATGATTTCCAGCTTTCATGGTGCAGGAGAGTTCGCTGCGCTCGTGCGCAAAAAATATCCAGAGATCAATTTGGAGACCATTCCATACAGCGGTGCAAATATGACCGCCTATATGCGTCAGCAGCTTTCTTCCGGTGAGATGCCGGATATTTATTCCACAACGGTTTATTTCCCCGGTTGGGAAGATGTTAGTGACAAGCTGATCGATCTGGCTGGATATGATTTCACCAGCAGTTACTCTGAAGCACGGCTGCGGGATGTATCGGACAACGGCGCACTCTATCTGCTGCCCACTGCTTATAATTGTATCGGCATCACCTACAACAAAAAGCTGCTGGAAGACCACGGCTGGACGCGGCCGACCACATTTGCGGAACTGGAAGAACTGGCTCCTAAGGCCAAAGAAGCGGGGGTTACGCTGGCGATTGATCAAATCAAGCTCCCCGGTGCCGGATTCCAGTATTTTTGCAATATTCTGGACACCGTTTTTCTGAACACACTGGATGGTCGCAAGTGGCAGCGTGATTTTTTGTCTGGTAATGCCACGGTCAAGGACACCCCTGCCCTGATGGAGTCGCTGTCCACACTGGAAAAGTGGAAAAAACTCGGAATGCTATCGGGTGATTCTTCCATGGGTGCCTCGGATGTCCAGCATCAGATGCAGGATGGCAACACGCTGTTCATGCTGGGAGCCTCTAATTTGCTTATTTTTCAGGGGGAAAATGCAAGCGACTTTGGCCTGATGCCGTATCTCTCCCAAGACGGAACGCAGAACGCACTGATCCTGAACGTCTCCCGCTATGTCGGCCTCAGCAAACACCTTGAGGAACCGGGCAGCGAACAAAAGCTGGAAGATGCGCTTCATGTGATGGAAGTGCTGTCCAGTGAAGAAGGAATGGCTGCACTGAACAAGGGCGGCGAAAATTCTTCGATGCTTCCGCTTCAGGACTATGAGATTCCCGAAGACAACATCTATAAGCAAAATGAGGATGACCTGAATGCTGGCATGACCGCCCCCTATATCTACGCTGGATGGGATAATTTGATGGTGCCTGCTGGTGAAGCTATGATCGCTTATATCGAGGGCAAGGCAGAGCTTGACGATGTGGTCAAAGCATTTGACGACAATCAATCGCTGGTCACAGGCAATACCGCACCCACGATCACCACCGTTACCGACTCCTTGGACAACGATGCCTGTGCCAAGCTGGTAGGAGCCGTGTTCGGACAGGCCAGCGGTGCCGACCTTGCCTTGATCTCTAAGAACAAGTGGTATGAGTCCATCGGCGATTTTGACTATCTGAATACGCATGGTGTCAGCGGTTCTCTGCCTGCAATACCGGTACAGGAGCAGAACCTGACGGTGTTCCTGCCCACTGGCTGGCGCGGTACGATCCAGACCGTTACGCTCACAGGTGCGCGCGTCAAGGAGCTGGCCGAATCCGGCCTTGATCTAGACGGTGTGATGTACCCCTATGAACTGGTCACGCCGGAGGGGATGACCATTGAAGATGGCACGACCTATACCGTGGCGATCTGCGGTGCTACGGATGAAGTCGCCGCCGAAGGCAATATGACGGATACCGGAATTTCGGGCTTGGAAGCGATGACCGAATATCTCAGTCAGTTTGAAGCATTCTCGAAAGATGATATTCGGTGGGAGTAATGCGAATGGATGCAGCCAAGAAACGTGCAAGAGCAAGAACAGACGCTAAAATGATGCTTTTGGTGATTGCATCCTTTGTGGCTGTGGTTGCTGTTGGCGTTACAATATTCTTATACTTTTATAACTCCTATATTGACGGTCTTCTGTATCAGGAGCGGCTGTCACAGATGAAGGAAGTCACGTCTCAGCTTTTTACGGGTCTGGAAGATGTGGTAGAGAGCCGCTGGAACAGCGCCGATACTTTCTGCGCATATATCGAGGCCGAAAAGCCAGAGACGGATGAGAGCCTTCAAAGCTTTATGTTCCAGCAAGCTGCTTTGAATAAAACAGTGGAAAAGAGTACGCATCTGATCGCAGTCGATGATTTGGGACGCTATTGCACCGAGGAAGGCTGGCAGGAAACTCTGAATGAGCTGGATCTGCTGCTGGATTCGCCAGAGCGTATCAGTTTCGTATCCAAGTCTATGACCTCGAATGAAACAAGTATGTATTTCCTTCAGCGTTTGGAGGAACCGATCACCATTCAGGATGGCGGTCGGACGGTGAACCTGATCTACTACGGCATTGCGCAGGCTATGGAACAACTGAATCCTTATTTTTCCTGTAAAGCGTATAATGACAGCAACAGCGTGTATGTTCTGGACAATCAGGGAATGCGGGTTTTCCGTAGTAGTAGTAGTAGTAGTCTGCTGCGCGGGTACAATACCTACACCACTTTGGAGCAGATGGAATACCTGCACAACAACTCCTTCCAAGAGGCAAAAGAAGATTTGGACAGCACTGGCTATGGCTACGCAAATGCGGTGCTGGATGGTGAAGAATACTACTATGCCCTGTACCAGATGGAAAATGCAGAATGGTCTTTGCTGTTCCTTGTTCCATCGTCACAGGTCGCAACGAATGTCGTTACGATGGTCAATACCACTGTTCGCCTGATTCTGTTTTTTGCTGTTGTTCTCGTTGTGATCGCCGCACTAGTCATCGTGCTGCTGATGAATTTGAAACAGCAGCAGGCAGTTGAAATGGAGCGGAGAAACAGCGAAAAGCTGGAGGACATCAACGAAGAGCTGACCGTTGCAGTGAAACAAGCAGAACGCGCCACCAAAGCAGCCGAAGAAGCACAAAAGACCGCCGAAGCCGCAAACAAGGCAAAAAGTGAGTTCCTCTCCAACATGAGCCATGACATCCGCACCCCGATGAACGCCATCGTGGGCATTTCGCGCCTGATGGAAAACGAACCCGGCCTTTCGGACAAGATGCACACCTATATTTCCAAGGTGTTAATGTCCAGCCGCCACCTGCTCAGCCTGATCAATGACGTGCTGGACATGAGCAAAATCGAGTCCAGCGAGGTCAAGCTGAACCGCGAATCGGTCAGCCTTGCCGAGCAGGTCGGCCAGATCGACAGCATCATCCGCCCGCAGGTCGAAGAGCGCGGACAGGACTTCAAAATCCTCGTCCACGAGATCGCGCATGAATATGTTATCGGCGATTGTGTGCGTCTGCGGCAGGTGCTTATCAACCTGCTGTCCAACGCAGTCAAGTACACGGACTACAACGGCACGATTCGGCTCGACTTGGAGGAGTTGCCCTGTGCCGTTCCCGGCAGTGCGACCTTCCGCATTGCTGTTACGGGCAACGGCTTTGGCATGGCTCCCGAATTTCTCAAGCGTATCTTTGAGCCGTTCACCCGCGCCGAAAACTCTACCACCAACAAAGTGCAGGGTACCGGCCTCGGCATGGCCATTACCAAGAACATCGTGGATTTGATGCACGGCACCATCACGGTGGAAAGCGAGCTGAACAAGGGCAGCCGCTTTGAAGTGACGCTGACTTTCCCCATTGATGAGAGCCGGAACAAAACCGTTCCTCTCCAGCGCGTCCTGCTGATCGCAGACGATGATGTTCTCACCAACAATATGAGTGCTGCCCTGCGGGAAGCTGCCGTTCCATTCAGTGCAGCGAGAACCGAAGCAGAAGCCATGGAGATTTTGAAGCAGAACCCGGTAGAGGTCATTCTGCTGGCGGGTCATCTCTACGATAAGACGCTTGCTGAAACGGTACAGATGCTGCGCAGTTCCGCACAGGATGCAGTGCTGATCTTCTGCTGTGATTATGCCCAGCAGGAAAAAGTACATGATATTCTGATGGAAAAGGGTGTGGATGGCCTGATCGCACGGCCTTTCTTCCTTTCCAACCTTGTCCGGGCGGTGGAGCATATTCGTGGAGAAACTTCGTCCGAGACCGAGGAGCGCAAAAACGCCTTGAAGGGAGTGCGCTTCCTCTGTGCCGAGGACAATGAGCTGAACGCCGAGATTTTGAAAGCCACACTGGAAGTGCAGGGCGCGGAATGCACCATCTATTCCAACGGTCAGGAGATCGTGGACGCATTTGAATCGGTACAGCCCGGTGAGTACGACATGATCTTGATGGACGTAATGATGCCTGTGATGGACGGTCTGGAAGCCACTCGGCGCATCCGCACCAGTGCAAACCCGCTGGGCAAGACCATCCCCATCATCGCCATGACCGCCAACGCCTTTGCAGAAGACATCCGCAAGAGCAAGGAGGCGGGCATGGATGCCCACCTGTCCAAACCCATGAACATCGAGGACTTGAAAAAGACGGTGCAACGCTACCGCGTTACCCCCCCCCCCCGAAGATAAATAGCGGAGAAGCGCGGTATTTGCGCAAATAACAACGCCATTTTCCCATCGTGCCATATCAGAGAAAGGGCAAGACCGTTTTATATGGCCTTGCCCTTTTTGCAGTTGTTTTATCAGTAGAGAGAAAACCTATGAAGAAATCATTTGGAATGGTACTGTTTTGTACCGTACTTGCCGCAGTGCTGCTCTGCGGATGCCGTAGCAGCACTCCCGCTTCCAGCAAGGAAAACTCCCACATCATCAAAGTGGGCTGCGATACCTACGCGCCGTTCAGCTATCTGGATGCGGACGGGAAACCCACGGGCATTGATGTGGAGCTTGCCACCGAAGCCTTTCATCGGATGGGCTATGAGCCGCAGTTTGTGTTCATCAACTGGGAAGAAAAGAAGGAACTGGTGGAGAGTGGCGAGATCGACTGCATTTGGAGCAGCTTTACGATGGATGGCCGCGAGGACGAGTATCAATGGGCTGGCCCTTACATGAAAAGCAGTCAGGTGGTGGCGGTCAACCCCAGCAGCGATATTTACTCGCTGGCTGACCTTGCCGGAAAGACCATCGCGGTACAATCCACCACCAAACCGGAAGAGATTCTCCGCAGCCATGCTAGCGGCATCCCCGAACTGCGCAAGGTGATCTCCGTCCAAAAGCGTGACCTGATCTTTGTCCTGTTGAGCAAGGGCTATGTGGACGCGCTGGCCGCACACGATACCTCCATCCACGATTTTTCCGAGGAGACCGGGCTGGAATTTCGCATTCTGGACGAGCCGCTTATGACCGTTGGGCTGGGTGTTGCCTTTGCAAAAAGCGATGCGCGCGGGTTGAACACCGAACTGACAACGACACTCCGCGAAATGCAGCAGGATGGCACGACACGGCAGGTATTGGAAAAGTATCTTTCCGATGCCGACCGCTATTTGGAGGACTGAACATGGAAAAGAAACTTTTGTCCTCCCGGAAACATCCTGTTCTGCTGCGGATCATCGTGGGTATTCTCCTGCTGGGAATCACCCTTGTGGTAGCATCAAACGCAGATATGAAAAGCACTACGGAACAGCTTTCCACGACAGTGGAATACCTCAAAGACCAGTGCAACAACAGCGTCCTGCGCGATATGGCATCCGAAGCCAAAAGTCTGATTCGCGTTTCGGAAAGCGTGGATGAGGTCAAATGGCGGCTGCTTTACGAAGGAACTACCACCGCACTGGATGATACTGCCAACCTGAAAGATTGCGCTACAGACAGTTATCTGACAGGTGTGTTCCTGCTGGATGCAGATGGAAATGTCTGCGCACAGTATAATTCGGGTACGTTTACCGCAGAAAAAATTCTGCACGATCTTGACCTCAACGCATTGATGGAGATTCCGGACTTCCCGGAGAAAAATTATACCATGCGCTTCTATGATGGCGATTCCGCTCATGTGGATGTTGCCGCCGTTTGCAGACTGGACGAACCGGGTATCATTGTAGGATATTTTTACACCAACGAAGAATACGCCAACACTTTTAATAATTCCATCAAGACCATTGTGGATGGCTATTCCGTTGAGCAGATCGGCAATATCGTAGTCAGCGATGGAATCAGCATCATTGCATCCAATAACCCTGCCCTGCTGGGGAAAGAGACCACCTCGGTTCCCGTCCTGAAAAAAATCATGGAGCAGGGCATCACCAAAAAGCTGATCCACTGCTATGACCCGGACAAGCTGCTCTCCAACCATTTTGGATTGATGGAGCGGAGCCAGAACTACTACATCTATGTCTACCTGACCGAACGCAGCGTGTTCAAGACAACGATGCTCAATCTTGCCTTTACCTTCTTTATGTATCTTATCGTGCTGGCCGGAATACAGTTTTCTCACTCCCGCACCGAGAAGGACTACCAGCGGCAGCAGATTCAGGCGCAGCAGGAGTATTCCAAGGAACTGGAACAGAAAAACCGGGAACTGGAAACGCTTCTGGAAAACGAAAAGACCTTCCACTCAAAACTCTACCACGATGGACTGACGGGTGCGCTCAACCGCCGCTACTACGATGAAGTCGCCAGCAACTCCATCGGCCCGGCGGGTGTGGCCGTGATGGACTTAGACGATTTCAAGGTCTGCAACGATACCTACGGCCACCATGCGGGCGATATGGCACTGGAAGCTGCCGCCGATGCCATCCGTTCCTGCATCCGCAAAAATGATCTGCTCATCCGCTACGGCGGCGATGAATTTTTGCTCATCCTCACGGGGATACCCTCAGATTATCTTCAGACGAAACTGGAAAAAGTTCGCGCCAAGGTGCAGGACACCCCGGTTCCGGGCTACCCGCACCTGCGGCTTTCGTTGAGCATCGGCGGCACGATGCAGACCGTTGGCGACCCGATGGAAAAGGTGATGCGTCGCGCCGACCACTTGATGTATCAGGCAAAGCAGCGCAAAAATGCCGTTGTGGTCGATATGAGCAGCAGTGAGCTTCCCGCAGCGGAACAGAGAGCAACGGGCAGGCCGCAAATTCTTATCGTTGACGATTCGGAAATGAACCGGGCGATACTGTCCGAAATTCTCGGCGCGGATTATCGCATTCTGGAAGCCGAAAATGGGCAGGAGTGTCTGGGCAGACTGAATGACTATGCAGGCGATATTGCGCTGGTGCTGCTGGACATCAATATGCCGCAGATGGATGGCTTTGAAGTCTTGAAAGCCATGAACACCAATCATTCCATTGAAGATGTGCCTGTCATCATGATCTCCAGCGAGGATTCCGAAGAAGCCATCCGCAAGGCATACGAGCTGGGCGCAAGCGATTATGTCAACCGCCCCTTTGATGCGCGTGTGGTCTACCGCCGTGCATCCAGAAACTTTTTGCTGTACCCGGCCTTGCGGTAGGCGGCATACACATCACGGGTCTTTGCATAATTAACGATATGCGCCCGCAGGACAGCAATTTCTCCCATGCGCTTCTCTGCGGCCTTGATGGAATCGCCCAGCGTATGATACCGTGCTGTTGCCGCCGCCGCACGTTCCCGTAGTTCGTCCGTGCTGTCAATTTTCTTTTCCTGCAAGTAGAGCAGAGTTTTGGACATTTCTTTAAGATTGAACTTCGTTGCCCATTTTTTATAACCATTGCTCTTGCCCTCGGCCATTTTCATGGGAATGTCCACCAGCAGACCGAACTTCTTTTCGGGCAAGGGCTGTTTCGGACGAGGTTGGTGTTCAGCCTTACCATCCAGCACCGCTCTGATTTCTTCTTCGGTGTACCCGGCTCCCAACGTGCGGAATCGGATAAAACGCCTCTGTCCTTTTCCTTTTACCGAAGTATGCTTACCGCGCTTCACTTCATAACCCTGCTGCTCCAGTACATCCAGAAACGCAGCAAAATCTTTGGGCTTTTCGTGCAGCAGAATGTTGTCAATCACCGTGCAGAGCTTGTCACGGTTGCTCTCCTTGGGTGGGTAGAGGATGCGCTTCTGCCGCTCCCGGTAAGGCTTTTTCTGGATAACAGAAAGCTGATGCTCCAGACAAATCAGGTCGCTTAACCGCTGCACAGCCAGCGCAGAAAAGAAGAAGTCCCGGAATTTCCGTGTGCCATCCAGCGCAGTGGAATTATAAATAATGTGATTGTGGATGTGCGCCCGGTCGGTGTGGGTGGCAACGATAAAAGCGTGTTTGCCTTTCAAAAAACGCTCGGCAAATTCGTAGCCAATGCGGTTAGCTTCTTCAGGTGTCACTTCTCCCGGCCTGAAAGACTGCCGCACCTGATAGGCGATTACATCGTTTTTCTGCCTGCGTCCGGTGGTCTGTTCATAAAGCCGCTTTGTCAGCATAAATTCCTCGTCCACTGTCAGAGGACTGCACTCGTAGCTGCTGACAAGTCCGCCCTGCTCGGTCTTGTCCGGGTTCTGGATATAACTGGTGTGGTCATGCAGGCAGGCGGCGATGGATTTCCCTTTATTTTTGCGCATGGCAATCAACCGTGTTGCAGCCAATCCCATCACCCCCATAAAAGAAAAGTGCCGCACAACGGCGGCACTCTTACTTGAAAAATCGCTCATAATCGGCGGCTCCGGCCAGATACATGGCTTCCAGTCGGATACCCTCTAATTCGTTGCAGACAGCATCCAAATCGAGATAGTGTTTCCATGCTTCCTCGCTGATAAGGGAACGCAAGGTGTTTTCCACTGCGATTTTCTTCTGAATCAGCGCATGGTATGGTTTATCATCCGCAAGCTGCTCGTTCAGAATATCTTTCGGATTGCTCCGGTAGTAGTCTGTCATTACGTCTTTATTCATTTGCACCTCCCAGTCCGGCCAGCCAGCCGCTGAACCATTCTGCCGCTTCCACAATGGCGGTTCCAGCAAAAATTAGTACAAAGCACCCGAACTCTGCCACCAACAGGATCAGAAACTTCGTCCACTCATGGCAGTACAGTGTATAAAGGCCGCAGCCGAAGATATAGAGCATCGGTAATGCCAGAATAAATGCCGACAGATGCAGTGTCCACTTCAACATGAGTGCGAAGAAAGCACTGAGCAGCACCAGAGGGAGCAGAAGAACCTTGACCATAAATTTCATACTGTCACCGCCTTTCATTTTCTGCTTTCAGTATAGGGATAGCATAAGCTGCTGTCAACGATGTCAACAGCTATGTACCCCCACAGCCGGAGCCGTGGGGCAAAAATCAGAGGTCAGCCAGCCGGGAAAGAATCTGTTTGCCAATGTCGATCAGTTCATCAAGTCGGGTGCGCAAGTCCTCCAGATCGGCGGCATAGACCTGCTCGCATTCGTTGGCGCGTTTGGCGTACTGATTCAAGTTGTTGCTGCACATTTGCAGGAGATAGGCCATTCGGCGCAGTTCTTGTAAATCAAGGTGCAGGCAGTAGCCATCCAGAGCCATCTTGCGGATATAGGCACTCAAACTGCGGATGCCCATACCCAGCATCTTTTCATAAATGCGGCTTTTCTCCGATTTTGTGATGCGCAGGATAAGAACTTCATCTCGCTTTTCCTTCATCGTGCATCACCATCCTTGTCCATATAGCTTTTGAACGGTTTGACGGGTTCAGTCTTATCCGTCTTTTCTTCCAGAGCGGCCAGTACAGAGGGGCGGCGAGGCTCGTCCCCCTGTTCTTCCTCGCTCTGCTCCGGCGCATGGTTCTTCTCATCCATATCCAACTGGGCGTTCAGTTCTGCAAGACGAGCTGACTTTTCAGCCAATTCTTCCTCCTGCGGGAACGGCTTTTCCACTTCGATTTGCGCCGCCGCCTGCTGCTGATGCAGGGTGGCCCGTTCGTTTTCGGCAGAAGCAATGCGTTCCGGGAAATTGTTCAGGGAGTTGTCCAGACGGACGATGCAGCCCAGTGGGTCTTTGCCTAGTGCTACTGTATATTTCCGCTGGCCTTTCAAAAGTGCCTGATACTCACTGTGGTAGGTGTCGAAGCGCAGGGACAGTTCAAAACCGCGATAGCTGCCGATCACTTTTTCCTCGCTATTGGGCAGTTCGGAGCAAGCGAGGAGAAGCCGCTTGCCAGCAGTCTTTTTTTCGTCATAGGTCACGCCCTTGATGGTCATGCCGCAGAAGCCCTCTTGTGTCTGCGGATGGGCGGCGGCAAGTTCTGCGTCCGATTTCACTCCGGCAATATAGGCGTTCGTTTCCTGAATGTCAGCCGGGAACTTTGTGAGCAGTTTATCCTCCAGACGAAACTTCTGGCTCTGGTGGTCGGATTTCAGAACCTTGAGCTTTGCGACCTGAACATCCAAGTCCATTTTCTCCTTGATGAGCGGATTCCCGGCGCACAATGCCTTGATTTCTGCATAGGACAACGCCTGTTCGTCTAAATCATCACAGGAGCGCACCGGGGATTTAGAAGTCATGATTTGGCTGATGAATCGCTGTTTATTCTCAAGGGTCTGGAACAAGTACGAATCAAATGTCCCCTCTGTGACGTAGTTGAACACCTTGACTTCCTTGTTTTGATTGCCCTGTCGGATGATTCTGCCGTTACGCTGGGTCATGTCGCTGGGTTTCCATCCGACGTCCAAGTGATGCACCGCCACGAGCCGCGATTGAACGTTTGTCCCGGCTCCCATTTTTGCCGTACTTCCGAGCAGAATCCGCACATCGCCGGAGCGCACTTTAGAGAACAATGCAGCCTTTTTCGCTTCGGTGTCGGCGTTGTGGATGAACTCAACTTCGCTTTCCAGCACCCCGGCGGCAACCAACTTCTTGCGAATATCATCGTAAACATTGAAGTTGCCATCATTTTTTGGTGTCGAGAGGTCGCAGAACAAAAGCTGTGTCAGCTTCTGCTCCTTGCCATCCTCCCAGATTTGCAGCACGTTCCGAACACAGGTATTCAGCTTGCTGTTGGGGTCATCCGGCAGAATAGGATTCATCAAGCGAACATCCAGACCAATTTTGCGGCCATCGTTGGTGACGCAGAGCATATTGTCCTCGGACGCATCCACTTCGCCGGAATGGATTTTTGCGGCGCGTTTGCTCAGTTCCTGCACCATTTCTTTCTGAATCTCGGACGGTTTCGCTACCACGGTTTCAAACTTTGCGTCAGGCACAGGCAGATGAAGCTGGTCACTGGTTTTAATATCAGCCACTTCTTTGAACATCGACATCAACTCCGGGAGATTAAAGAATTTTGCAAATCGGGTGCGCGCACGGTAGCCTGTCCCCTCCGGGGCGAGTTCGATGGCGGTGGTGGTTTCACCAAAAGTCGATGTCCACGCATCGAAATGGGTCAGCCCTTTTTGCTGGAGTGTGCCGTATTGCAGATAGCGCATGACCGTGTATAACTCCGACATGGAGTTGCTCACGGGCGTTCCCGTAGCGAACACCACGCCGCGCCCGCCTGTGATCTCGTCCAGATAGCGGCACTTGCCGAACATATCGGAAGATTTCTGTGCTTCACTGGTGGATAATCCTGCGACATTACGCATTTTTGTCGTGAGGAAGAGGTTCTTGTAAAAATGCGATTCGTCTACAAAAAGTCTGTCCACGCCCAACTGCTCAAAGGTGATAACATCGTCCTTGCGCTCATCGGAGCGCAGCTTTTCCAGTTTGGTTTCCAGCGTTTTGCGGGTCTTTTCCATCTGCTTGATGCTGAAATTTTCGCCAGCATTGGCTTTCAGTTCGTTGATGGCGGCAAGCGTTTCATTGATTTGTTCCTGAATAATGCGTTCCTGCCGCTCGTAAGACAGCGGAATCCGCTCAAACTGGCTGTGACCGATGATGACTGCATCGTAATCCCCGGTGGCGATCCGGGCGCAGAATTTCTTTCTATTGGCGGTTTCAAAATCCTTTTTCCGTGCCACCAACAGCTTGGCATTGGGATAGAGGTTCAGAAACTCCGATGCCCACTGTTCCGTCAAATGGTTCGGCACGACAAAAAGGGATTTCTGGCACAGTCCCAGTCGTTTGGATTCCATCGCAGATGCCGCCATTTCAAATGTCTTGCCCGCGCCCACTTCGTGTGCAAGCAGCGTATTACCGCCATAAAGCACATGAGCGATAGCATTGCGCTGGTGTTCCCGGAGGGTGATCTCCGGGTTCATGCCGACAAAATGAATGTGGGAACCATCGTATTCACGCGGTCTATTGCTGTTGAACAGTTCATTGTACTGCCTTACAAGCGAAATACGCCGCTGGGGGTCTTGCCAAATCCAGTTAGCAAACGCATCCTTGATGACCTGCTGTTTTTGCTGTGCCAGCATAGTGTCTGTTTTGTTCAGGACACGCTTCGGTCTGCCTTCCTCATCCTCAATGGTGTCATAGATGCGCACATCTTTCAAGTTAAGCGTATCTTCCAGAATCTTGTAGGCGTTGGCGCGGGAGGTGCCGTAGGTTTCGGTAGAGGTAATGTCACCCCTGCCCA
>CALDLZ010000187.1 GCA_937915335.1 uncultured Faecalibacterium sp. | reverse complement strand
CATCCTCGAAGCCTGCTCCTACAAGCAGCAGAACCCCAATTTGAAAGTGGTCGTCACAGGCTGCCTGGCCGAGCGCTACCGCAGCCAGATCGAGGAAGAAATCCCCGAAGTGGACGCCGTGGTGGGCTGCGCCTCCAACAAGGCCATCGACTCCATTGTGGCGCGGCTGTTCCATGGTGAAGACCATCTGGAAAGCTACGGCGCGAAGAAAGACTTCCCGCTGGGCGGCAAGCGCGTCATCGGCACGCCCGCCCACTATGCGTACTTAAAGATCGCGGAAGGCTGCAACAACCGCTGCCACTACTGCGCCATCCCCGCTATCCGCGGCCCGCTGCACAGCCGTGATATGGCCGACTGTGTGGCCGAGGCCCGCTGGCTGGTCGGTGAGGGCGTGAAGGAGCTCATCGTGGTGGCGCAGGATCCCACCGCCTACGGCGAGGACTGGGGCAAGCCCGGCAGCATCTGTGAGCTGCTGGATAAGCTGAACAAGGTGCAGGGCCTGGAATGGATCCGCATCATGTATGCCTACCCCGAGCGCATCACCGACGAGTTCATCGCCGCCATGAAGCGGAACGAGAAGGTCGTGCCCTACCTCGACCTGCCCATCCAGCACTGCAACGATACCATCCTCAAGAATATGAACCGCCGCTCCAACCGCGCCGAGCTGCTGGAGGTCATCGGCAAGCTGCGCCGCGAGATCCCCGGCATCACTCTGCGCACTACTCTGATCGCAGGCTTCCCCGGCGAGACTGAGGAGCAGTTCGAGGATCTGTGCAACTTTGTCAAGGAGGTTCAGTTCGACCGTCTGGGCTGCTTTGCCTACTCTGCCGAGGAAAACACCGTGGCCGCCAAGATGGAGGGCCAGATCGAGCAGGAGGTCAAGGACAAGCGTGCCGAGCTGGTGATGCAGATCCAGACCGGCATCATGGCCCAGAAACAGGCTGAGAAAGTCGGTCAGATCGTCCGTGTCATCTGTGATGGCATCGACGAGGAGAGTGGTCTGTACCTCTGCCGCACCACGGGCGATGCCCCCGAAGTGGATGGCAACGTCTGCGTTTCCAGCGAGAAACCGCTCTATCCCGGTCAGTTCTATGACGTGCTGGTAGATGACAGCGATCTTTACGATCTGTATGGTACTGTTGTAAAATAACAAATTGGAGGAGGATTTTCAATGAATCTGCCCAATAAGCTCACCCTGACCCGCATCATTCTGGTGCCGGTGTTTATGATCTTTGTCTCCCTGACCCAGATCGGAGCGGAGGACTTCAATTCCATCTGGTATCTGGTGGCGGGCATCATCTTTGCCGTGGCCAGCTTTACCGATTTCCTGGACGGTCATCTGGCCCGCAAGTGGAACATGGTCACCGACTTCGGCAAGTTCGCCGACCCACTGGCCGATAAGCTGCTGACGACGGTTGCCTTCATCTACATGATGCGGGACGGCGTGTGCAGTCCCGTGGTGCTCTGCATCATCCTGGCCCGTGAGTTCGCGGTGTCCGGCCTGCGCATGGTCGCCGCCGGTGCCAAGGATGGCAAGGTCATCGCCGCCAACATGTGGGGCAAAGTCAAGACCGTGCTGCAGATGCTGACCATCATCTTCTACTACTTCGGCACCTCCCTGACTTGGGGCAACTCCATTATGATGGGCGCTGACTGCGTGTTCATCTCCTACTGGCTGTGCTGGCTGGTGGCCATCGCCACTGCCGTTTCCGGCATCAAGTACCTGTGGGATAACCGCAGCTTCATCAACACGGCAAAGTGAAAATGGGAAAGCGGGCGCGAAACGCCCGTTTTCTTGATTTTTGTGCCGAATAATACAGAACGGAGAGCACTTTCATGCGAAAAACCTTCTGGGAGAAGGGGCGGATCGTTCTTTCGATTTTGCTGAATCTCTTTATTGTGCGGTGGGAACCCGTAGCCATCTGGATGACCTGGGAAGCGGTGGACTCCCAGACCTTCACCTTCTACACAGAGAACTCCAATGTCTTTGCGTTTTTCGTCTGCCTGTTGGTGGCGGTGTGTCAGGTGGGCTGTCTGTTTACGGGACGGCGGCTGCCCCGCTGGGTCAAGGCCCTCAAGTTTATTGCCACCTGCTGTCTGACGATGACCTTCCTGACCGTGGTGTTCGTGCTGGGCCCCTATTATTCCGATCAGGGCGGCGTGGTGTTCCTGCTGACCGAGAACTCTATGCTCTACCATCATCTGCTCAATCCGCTCTGTGCCTTCGTCTCCTTCGTTCTGTTGGAACGGGAGCCCCGGCTTTCCGCCCGGTGCATCCCGTTGGCGCTGGTGCCCACGGTGCTCTATGGCACCCTTGCCCTTTGGGCCAACTACAAGCGGCTCATCACCGGGCCCTACCCCTTCCTGATGGTCTATAATCAGACCCTCCGGCAGACCGTGCTGTGGTGCGTTGTCATTCTGGCGATGAACCTGTTTTACGCATGGCTCGTCTGGCGGCTGGGCGGGAACCAGTGCAAAAAAGGAAAAGTAGGCTTGCTTTTTAGAAGCTGAGATGCAAAAAGGCTCTCTGCCGTATGGCAGAGAGCCTTTTCTCGTTCTTGTGCTACAGCAGGGGGATGCCGGCCTTTGCGCAGGCCTCGCGGGTGGCCTCGTCCCAGACACTTGCCTGCACCTCGCCGATGTGGGCACTGCCCAGCAGCAGCATGCACAGACGGCTCTGGCCGATGCCGCCGCCGATGGTGTAGGGCAGCTCACCGTTCAGCACTGCCTTGTGGAAGGGCAGGGCACGGCGGTCATCACAGCCCGCCATGGTCAGCTGCTTGTCCATGCTCTCTGGGCTGACGCGGATGCCCATGCTGCTCAGCTCGTAGCTGCACTGCAGGGGCTCGTTCCAGAACAGCAGGTCGCCGTTCAGATCCCAGTCATCATAGTCGGGGGCACGACCGTCATGGGGCTTGCCGCTCTTCAGGGGGGCACCGATCTTCATCAGGAAGGTGGTGCCGTTCTCCTTCACGAAGGCGTTCTCACGCTCCTTCGGGGTCAGGTCGGGATACTTGTCCTCCAGCTCCTGGGTGGTGATGAAGGTCACGTTGGGGGTGTGCAGGGGCAGATCCTGCAGCTGGGGGAACATGGCGTGCAGGTTCATCTCGGTGGCGCAGACCGCCGACACGATAGAGCGCACCACATTTTTCAGATAAGCTTCGTTGCGGTCCTCCTCACGGATGACTTTCTCCCAGTCCCACTGGTCAACGTAAACGGAGTGGAGGTTATCCAGCTCCTCGTCCCGGCGGATAGCGTTCATGTCACAGTACAGGCCCTTACCCACACGGAAGCCGTAATCCTTCAAAGCCTTGCGCTTCCACTTTGCCAGCGACTGCACCACCTGTGCCTCGGTGCCGCTGTCCTTGATGTCAAAGGTAACTTTGCGCTCCACACCGTTCAGGTCGTCATTCAGGCCGGTGGAAGCCTCCAGAAACAGCGGAGCCGACACACGGTAGAGGTTCAGCGTGGCACACAGGGTGTCCGCAAACAGCCGCTTGACGGTGCCGATGGCGCGCTGGGTGTCGTACAGGTTCAGCGCGGGCGTGTAGTTTTTTGGGATGATCGTTTTGCTCATAACAGTTTACCCCTCTCTTTGCCGCTCCCCGCCGCCGAATACGGCACCGGAACAGCATCCCTATATTAAAATAAATTATGGCACAACTTGCGGGCGTTGTAAAGAGAAAAGGGCAAACTGCATCAATCTGTGAGCTCAAAAACGAGGTAAACCGGAGAGGAACTGCTGGGCCGGATGACATAAAGACCGGGGGTCTGCACGAAATCGGAGAGGTCAAGTTGTGCATAGCCGTCTTGCGTCAGTTCTGCATGGCAGGAGGAAAAGGTATCGGGAGAAAAGCCCAGCCACCGGCAGGAGGGCTTGAGCTGGAAGGTGTGGTAGACCGTGCCGGAGTAATACTCCACGGTGACAGGAGCGGCGCTGTCCGACAGAGTGACAATGGACTGCGCCGGTGCAAAATCAGAAGCGGATACCGCCTGCCGAAGGGTGCAGGAAGCGGCGTATTCATCCAGAGACAGCCCGTTGATGGTGATGGGGCCCGCTTGAGCGGAAAGAGAAGAGAGCTCCGGGCCGGATTGTGCATCGTAATCGTGGAAGCTGCGGGTATGGCCGACAGAGTAAAGGGAAGAATACGATGTCGGCAGGACAAGTGCCGAGAGGGAATCGGAGGTGTTGCTGCTGGCCTGGAAAAGCACCGGAAGGGTCAGCCCGCTTTCTGTGACAGGGTAAATGGAAACAGCATCGGGGGCGCTTTGGGTGGTGGAAAGGTAGACGAGCTTATCCCCGGCGGAAGGCGAAAGCAGGGCGGCATCTGAACGGGACCCGTTCCGGGCGTTTTCCTCATCCACGAGAAGGGTCGAGACCTGCTGCCGGAAACGGCTGCTGGTACTGGTGGAAGCGTTGGGCACCAGTGGAACGCGCAGGGGCGAGTAATGGCCGGAACGCGCGTGATAGACAAAGAAGGAAAGGCCGGTGCTCTGGCTGTAAGCCTGCGCCTGCTGTAAGGTCAGCTCATTGGAGGAGATGTGAAAAAATACGCCGAACAGACCGGCAGCGACAAGCACAAAACAAAGCACTAAAATAATGAAACGGCGAGAGAAAAGCTCTTTTTTCATCCGAGATACCCCATAGAAAAGAAAATAAGAAAACATGTATAATTTGAATTATAGATAATATTTATCTAAAAGTCAATAGACGAAATCCGTCTAGGCTATCCTAGCAACAGGAGGCCTAGACGGATGAGAATGAACCAGAATAGATTAAAAGACCTGCGGGAGGACCATGATTACACCCAGCAGCAGGTGGCCGCGCGGATCGGCATCACCCAGCGCAAATACAGCTATATCGAAACCGGTATCCAGCAGTTGACAGTGGATGTGCTGGTGCCGCTGGCCAGGCTCTACCAGGTGAGCGTGGATTACCTTCTGGGCGAGACGGATGAGCCCCGCCGCTACCCGGAGAGTACGAGGTGACAGGGTTACAGGAACAGTACATCCCGATGCAGAATAAACCTTGGCCCTTCTTCGCCAATGGTGCCGGTGGGAGCAAAGCCGACTTTGCGCAATACCGCCTGGGAAGCGGCGTTGGCAGGGTCGGTTTCCGCTTCAACAGCCTTCACGCCAGGTTGAGCAAGAGCCCACTGGCAGGCGGCACGGACAGCCTCGGTGGTGTAGCCGTGATTCCAGTATTTTTCCAGGATGCCGTAGCCGATCTCGGGGCGGCCGCTCTCTGGCAGGCCCTTGAAGCAGAGGTCGCCGACAAAATCACCGGAGGCATTAAGATAGATGCCCCAGGCGGTGTACCAGACCCGCTGCTCCGGGTGGGCCTGGCTGAGAGTCAGCATCTCGTGGTAGGCTTCCACCGTCTCCGGGTCGGTGGTGTGGGCGATCAGGGCCCGCATCTCGTCGGGATGCAGGGGAATGAGAAAAAGGCGTTCGGTGATGAGCTGCATGGGAACCTCCGTGGGACCGCGCGTGATACGGTCGATTTTTCTTTTCAGGATACCATAAAAACCGACGATACGCAAGAAAAGGCGGGGCGCATCTTGACTTCCCACCGTGCCGTCGGTATAATAATAGAGTAAAAAGTAAAAATGCGTTTACCCGGGCAGAGTAGCGCAGGAAGCAAGCTGGACAGAGAGAACGGGCCATTGGCTGGGAGCCTGTTTGCAGCGGTCCGTGTGAAGTGCGCCCGGGCAGCACACCGCGGGAAACCTGTTGGGGGAGTATCGTGGCGCGGCGGCCGCCGTTACCGGCTTTGAGCGACAAACAGAAGTGGAACCGCGATTTTGAAAACCGCCTTCGATGTGATACGAAAAACTGTATCATGTCGGGGGCTTTTTGTTTTGGAGGAAATTTTTATGCAGATTTTCAACACCATGACCCGCCAGAAGGAAGAGTTTGTGCCGCAGGTGCCCGGCGAGTACCGCATCTATGTCTGCGGCCCCACCGTTTACAACTATATCCACATCGGCAATGCCCGCCCGCTGATCGTGTTCGATACCCTGCGCCGCTACCTGGAATACCGTGGCAACAAGGTCATCTATGTCTCCAACATCACCGATATCGATGATAAGCTCATCAAGAAGGGCCAGGAAGAGGGCACTTCCATGAAGGAGGTCGCCCAGCGCTTCGAGGCCGAGTACCTCAAGGATGCCGCCGGTCTGAACTGCAAGAAGCCCACGGTCCAGCCCCGTGCCACGGAGCACATCCAGCAGATTTTGGATATCGTCAAGGATCTGATCGACTCCGGCCACGCTTATGTTGCCAAGAACGGTGACGTGTACTTCCGTGTCAAGAGCGACCCCGAGTACGGCAAGCTGAGCCACCTCAAACTGGAGGATCTGGAGAGCGGCAACCGTGAGCTGCGCAGCCAGATGGACGATGACCTGAAGGAAGACCCCGCCGACTTTGCCGTCTGGAAGGCCGCCAAGCCCGGCGAGCCTGCCTGGGAGAGCCCCTACGGTATGGGCCGTCCCGGCTGGCACATCGAGTGCAGCGCCATGAGCCGCACCCATCTGGGCAAGACCATCGACCTGCATTGCGGTGGTCAGGACCTGATCTTCCCCCACCACGAGAACGAGATCGCCCAGAGCGAGTGCGCCAACGGCTGCACCTTTGCCCGTTACTGGATGCACAACGGCTTTATCAATGTGGATAACCAGAAGATGTCCAAGAGCCTGCACAACTTCTTCACCGTCCGTGATGTGGCCAACCTGTACGGCTACGAGCCGATTCGCTACTTCATGCTGACCGCAGGCTACCGGATGCCCCTGAACTACACCGTGGATCTCATCGAGAGCTGCAAGAACAGTCTGGAGCGCCTGTACACCTGCCGCGAGAATCTCGACTTTGCTCTGGGCAAGACCGAGTTCGGCACCGACGAGACCTTGATCGCCAAGGCCGACGAGGCCCGCGCCAAGTTCTGCAAGGCTATGGACGACGACCTGAACACCCCCGACGCGCTGGCCGCCGTGTTTGATCTGGTCAAGGAAATCAACACCCTGTCTGCCGTTTCCTCCAAGGCTGCTCTGGAAGCCGCCGCCAAGGCGTTCGACGAGATCACCGACGTGCTGGGCCTGATGTACAACCGTAAGAAGGACGAGGTGCCCGCCGAGGTGACTGAGCTGGTCGAGAAGCGCGCCGCCGCCAAGAAGGCCAAAGATTGGGCCACCGCCGATGCCATCCGTGCACAGCTCACCGAGATGGGCTGGGCTGTCAAGGACACCGCCCAGGGCCCCCAGCTGACCAAGATTTAACTTGAATCCCGTTATTGACCTGTACGGTGCAATGCGGTAAAATGAGGGTGCGGGAACGTGATGCTGTGCGTTCGCCGCACCCTTATTTTGCATTTTCAAAACCTTTGGATAGAATGGAGGTCTTTGGCTGATGAAAACCAAACGACTGCTCTCCCTGCTGTTGGCGGCGGTGTTCGCACTGAGCGCGGCAGCGACCCCGGCTATGGCCGCAGCGGGCACGGAGCTGCCCGCCCCGACAGCCGCCAGCGTGGACGAGACCAATGAGGCGGTCTCCATCCGCCTGACCGCTTCCGGTGACCTGACCTATGGCTCCCCCTTTACCCTGAGCGTCCAGACTACCCCGGCGGATACCCAGTACATCGGCGTGGTGATGGGGACCAGCGGCGAGGCACAGGGCTATGTGACCCTGATCCTCTCCAGCAAGATCCGCACCCTGCTGCGGATGATCCCCCTGCCGAAGAAGATGTCCGCAAACCCCGACCAAGAAGAGGAGTTCAATATTTACGCCTACATCAAGCAGCTGATCGACGGCAACGATGTGAGCGTTCTGCTGCGGGTGGCCGACGAGGTGGTGTCGGTGATGGATGTCCTGAAATTCTACATCCCGACCCTGAAGGATGTCTCCACCGGCATGAAGCTGGCGCTGGAGTTGATCCGTAAGTATCTGCCCGAGGGCGTGTTCAGCCGCATCTATCTGGACGAGCAGCCCACCGAGGCCGGTAATTATGTCGGCGGCGCGGTGGCGTTGGAATCCGGCGATATGAACACCGCCGGTATGGTGTTCTTCCGCATCAAGCCCAAGAGCGAGGGTGTCCGTGTCTACTGGGCACAGGAACTGCCCGCCAGCATGACTGCGGCGGAGGCCCAGAACTACAATGTCACCGCCGTGGTCGAGAGCGACGGTCAGGTGGTAGAGGGCGGTAAGGTGACTTACACCTATAAAAAGAAGAGCGGTCTCTTTGATTTTCTGGGCACCACCCAGAGTGAGTTCCCCACCGAGCCCGGCGAGTATATCCAGACGGCCAAGGCCGCCGGCAATTACTCCAGCAGCGAGATCAGCCGCACCATTGTTATTCAGTAACTTGAAACGCTTTCAATCCTGACAAACAAATAAAAAAATTTTTCACCCTGACAGGCATTCCTTGTCAGGGTGTTTTTGTGTTATATTAAAAGTGGGTTTTTACCCGAAATAATTGCGGTTTTTGGGGCCGCAGAAAGAGGAATAACATGAAAAGAAAATCATGGGAACGTGTTGTCAGCGCATCGCTTGCGGTGTGCATGGCAGTGGCTGCTTCCCCTATGAGTGCGTTTGCATCCGTAGGGGGGGGGGGTATGAAAACGGTATAACCGCTTTCAGTGATACCTCCTCCGAGGATGCGGCCACGGGGAGTATCAGTGCGGATGATTTCACGATTTCGGAACTCACCTACAACGGCGAAGTGCAGAAACCGGAAGTCACGAGTACAAAGTACACGATTGCGAGCGTAGCGTACTACGATAATGAGGAGTGCACTGGTGCTGAAGCTGAGTTGAAAAATGCGGGAACCTACTATGCAAAGATAACGGTAGGTGAAGAATCCGTTGTAAAAGAGTTTGTCATCAATAAGGCAGACCCGAAGAATGAAGACTTTACGATTAAATATAAAGACCAGGTTCTTGACCCGACAGGCGGCAATGTTTACCAGACTCTTGGTGAGGGTGGAGACGCAACCATAACGCATACTACGGAAGCAGATATCAATGCAGGCCCGTATGACAAGTTCTTTGGTTTTGAGTGGTATCAGGCAGATGGAACGACCAAATTGACTGCGGCTATTTCTAAACCGGGTACTTATATTGTCAAAGCGTGGTTTAAGGGTAGTAAAAACCTGAATGGTTGGGAAGTTAATACAGCAGGAAAGGAGTTCGCTACTTGGAACCTCATTGTTGCCCCCGCTCAAGAAGATTTTACCGTCACCGACGAGATGAAGAACGGTAAGGTGTATGACGGTGAGAGCTTTGAGCCGAAACTGAGCAGTACGAAGTACAGCGCAGATGAGGTTACCACGGAATACTATCTCCTTGAGCAAACAAGCGGAGAATGGGTGAAAGTAGAGCACCCCACCGACGCGGGTACTTACTGCGTGCGTGTTACCGTGAACGGTGCCACCCAGCAGAACGATGGCTTGTGGCAGTTCAAAATTGAAAAAGCAAATATTGATGCTTCCAAGTTCCATGCAGAGCTGAATGGCAATCCCGTATCACAGGATGAAGAATTTGAGCTGAAGCTCAACGCAAAAGAGATCGCAACGATTTTTGACCATCTGAAGATTGCCTATGATGGAGAACCGGAGATCAGTTCGAATGATTTTGCGGCGATTCTCCTGACCGAGGATGGCCGGGAAATCAGCCCGGACAAAACGCCGGACTGCTTTGATGAAGACCAGTTGAAGCCGGGAACTTACTTTGTGAAGGCATATTTTACTGGTTCAACCAATTTCAATTGGCAGGAGAAAAAAGATACCCCGCTTTACACCTTCAAGCTGATTATTACCAATTCCATCACCGAAATCGAAGGTCTGACTAAGAATGATGACGATGATGGTTACACCTTGGAAGATGGTGCAAAGCTGGATTTGGGTGACGATTCCGCCCCGGTAACTGCACCGCTGACGAACAATGGCGTTGTGGAGAGCGGCAAGTTTGCCGAGAAGGTCACCGGCGGCGAAATCACTGGTGGCACCTTTGCAAGTGTTGAGAACGCGGAGGAGATCTCCGGCGGTATCTTTGCACAGAACCCGAAGGACTGCCTGTCCGGAACTGGTACTGTGAGCAACGAGATTGACCAGCTCAAGGTCGTGGATATCAACGGTGCCGGGCTGAACGATAGCTGCACCGTGAATGATGTGATCGGTGCCAAAGAAAACGGCATTGCCGTGATGTCTCTCGCCGCTGAGAACACCGCCGACCCCGTTGCCTATATCGTGGGTGAGGGCCAGAAGATCACCCTCAAGAATGCCGATGCAAGCCGTACCGTCAAGCAGTGGGTCGTGGATTTTGGCAACGGCACCACCAAGACTTATGACGGCGATACTGCCGCCTTTACCGTGGATGCCGCAGGCAATACTGTCACCGTGACGGTGGTGTTTGAAGGCCAGACCCTTCCCACCCCGGTTGACCCGAAACCCGTGAACCCCACTCCCCCCGACGAGGTGAAGGAGTACACCATCACCGTGGAAAATGGCAAGATCAATGGTGAGACCTCCGCCACCGTCAAGACGGGCGATACCGTCAACCTGACCGTGGGTGAGGTGCCGGAGAATATGGCGTTCCTGTACTGGGATATCCCCTCCGACCTGCTGAACGCCCTCATCAAGAAGGATGAGAATTTCAGCAATAAGACCCAGAACCTGCGCTTTGAGATGCCCAAGCTGGAGGATGCTGATGGTAAGAGCTTTACCATCAGCGCCGCTTTCGGCACCGCTGAGACCGCCGAGAGTGATGACTACACCGCGCTTGGTGTGGCAACTGGTGTTGTTGTGGGCGGTGCAACCGCTGTTGTAGCGGGTTGGCAGCTGTATAATATTGGCGCTGAACTGTATCTGAAGGTGGTTCTGCCCGAGGGTGCTGCCATTCCTGAGAACCGTCAGGAACTGGCCCTGCTGCTGTGGCAGGATGCCGGGAAACCGGAAGTTGCGGCCGCACCTTATGCGGATATCGCCGCTGACCAGACCGACGCACAGAAGGCCGCCAGCTGGGCCATTGCAAACGGTCTGCTGGACGCTGCCGCGGACGGCACCTTTACACCTGAGAAGTCTGTGGGCCGCTTTGCGGTCATCAAGGCCTGGAACCAGGCACAAAAGCTGAAGTAAGCACAGATAAAACAAGAGCCACCGTGCAGCCGCGCGGTGGCTCTTGCTATTTTATAAAAATGAATTATACCCGGAACCGCCAGCCCCAGCCGCCGCAGCAACAGTTGCACAGCAGGTTGAGCAGGATCATGCTCCAGCACCAGCGCATCAGGCCACCGGGCTGGGCGTAGGTGGTCTGGGTGCGGTAGGTCTGGCCGGGGTTTTGCAGGTTGCGCAGGTGCATCTGGTACTCCGTGTTGTTGGGGTCCAGCTGGACGGCGCGGCGGGCGTCCTGCAAAGCGTCGATGCTGTTGCCAAGGCCCTGATTGGCGAGAGACGAGAGGTAATACCAGCGGGCGGAGCGGGTGTTCATGCCGTCCAGTACGCGGCGAGCCTCGGCGTAGCGGCGGACGATGAAGTTGCGGGCCGCCTGCATCTCGGCGCTGTCTGTGCCGTTGTAGCTGGCGCCCTGCTGCTGCTGGAAGCCGCCAAAGCCGAACCCGAAGCCAAAGGGGTCAAAATCAAAATTGGAGTAGCCGTTTTGGCCGCCATAATTCTGAGAGCCGCCCTGCTGGTAGTAGTAGCCGCCATAGTTCTGCTGCTGGCCATAGGGGTTATAGCCCTGCTGGCCATACGCGCCGCCCTGGGGGCCTGTTTCGCCTTTGGTGATGGCGTCGTAGGCGGCCTGCACTTCTTTGAAGTGCTCTTCCGCCGTCGGGTCGTTGGGGTTCAGGTCCGGGTGCCAGCGCTTGCACTTGGCCCGATATGCTTTTTTGATCTCTTCGTCGCTTGCGCCGCGCTGGATGCCCAGCACCTCATAGGGGTCTCTCATCGATCTACTTCCTCACGTCTCTGGTGTTGCGGCTGCAGGGCCGCACAGTCGTCTTTCAGTGTACAGGATAACACGAAAGAAATCAAGTTTTATCAAGAAAAACTCCGCCTCAATGGGCGGAATTTTTGGCTTCTTTTGCGTTTTTGCAATTGTATTTCAGCCACACGCCAGAATACAGGATGTTCCGCAGCAGGTCCACGTCTTCCACGCAGGGCAGGCGCTCAAAGCTCTGGGCGCAGCGGCCCAGCAGCAGCTCGAAGATGTCCCGCATCTCTTCTTCATAAGTCGGCTGTTGGGAGAGGGTCTTCAGCGGGTTGTAGGCACCCTTTTTCTCGTCCCGCTTGAGGTCGTCGTAGGCGTCCAGCAGGTAGATGTACTTGCCCAAGTGGAAGCCGATGCTGCGCAGCTTCGGCGACCAGTGATCCTGCCGATAATCGAAGAGCTCGGCCATCAGCTCGCCAAAGCAGCCGGAAACGGCGTCAAGGTCTTCGCTGCCCGCCGCTTCGTACTCTGCCAGCTTGTCGAGGCAGGTGCGGATGGCATTGCACTGCCGGGGCCAGCGGTCGGCGGCGGCAGCGGTCGGGTCGGCCAGCAGCTTCTCAAAGCCGAGGCCCAGCAGGCTGCGGTCGTCGTTCCATTTATCCTGCGCGTTGTAGTAGTGGAGCGCCACGCTCAGATCGGCGCAGTAATCGGTGGGGCCGCTGGCCCGCCAGTTGATT
>CALDLZ010000186.1 GCA_937915335.1 uncultured Faecalibacterium sp. | reverse complement strand
TGACACAGCCATCAATCATGTTGTAATTCTGCTCTGTGCCGGATTCTTTGGCACGCTCGGCGGTGCCGTTCTCCAAAAACTTCTGGTGATGCAGCAGTTCCGGCTTTTGTTCTCGCAAAAAAGCCTGTATTTTCGCAGTGGCTTCTCCATTAAAACGGTCGGCAGTCTGTGTCACAAATGTTCCACTCTCGTGGAGAATAATGCTGATTGGCGGATTTTCCGTTTGTTCACTTTTCATCAGAACAAATCGTTGTCCCTCAACATTTACCTCATCTGATGCCAGCCATGTACCATTCTGTCCGGCCACCTGATAGCCACCCTCATCAATAATTAAATATGCTCCACTCTGAGGTTTTGGAAAAAATCCATTGAACTTTACCAGTGCTTCTTTGTCCACATAGTAAAATGTGTTCTTTCCCGCCGCCGTGATTGCAATAACGTCACTGACACCAAATTTTCTGATTTTGAACTTGTCGGGATTCAGGCTTTCCATATTTTCACGAATCTTTGCCGGAATCAACCCCTGCGATGCTTTGCCACAATAGCTGGTTTCATAATTATCTGTAGTAATCATAAAACCATGCTCAATCTGATACGCATAACTGCGGCAGCGGTATTCCCGGTTTTTCTCGGCATCATTGATCTGGTAAATCACAAACATATCCGTTGCCATTATTTCTCTGCCACCTCTGTTTTCTTATTCGGCTCATCCGGCTTATACCACACCAGTTCCAGTCCCTTAAACTGCTGCTCATTCAGCCGCCGCATCTTCGGAATTGTCTGCTGGACAAGCGCAGACATTTCTTCATCTTCTGCCACAAGCACCTGAACCTCCGTCAGTTCCCGAATGGTATCCTTGAGAGTTGGCCGTTCAAACGCCGCAATCAGCATCAACTCCAATTCATCAAAGCTCACACTGCTCACAGCTCCATCCCTCTCTTTTTCGCTTTCTTGGGCTTGTCCTGTTCCTGTGCAGGCTGCTCCTGCTTCTTGGCTTTCAGACTGCGCAGTGCATCCAAAACGGATTTCTTGGTATGATTGCTGCGCTCTTCCAGCTTCCGATTCTGCTGCCGTGCTGCCATCAGCTTTTCCATATCGGAAATAGCCTGCTGCACCATCGGATCGTCCCTGAAATAGTTGATGGAATTGATGTTCTCACGCTGCACCTTGTCACCTACGACCAGTTCGTACATTCCAACAAAGCCGCCATCTTCCTCAATGCAGAATCCAATGCACTTGTCAGCGTTCATTCGTTCGGACGGAATCTTGTCATAGGCTTCCAAGGCTTCCTCCATCGTCAGATGTTCATGGAACTCTCCCGCAAATGGGAACTCCAAACACTCCGAAACATAGAAGCTGATGGTTTCCTCCGGCGCAAGCTTTTCTGCCGCCAGTTTCTTTATCAGGGTTTCTGCCTGCTGCTGTGCCACAGCATCCGCCTGCTCCCGCAGTTCTGCCGCATCCATGACTCTGCCCTCTGCCACATTGCAGCCAAACTCTGTGAGCAGCTCCGTCATGGCCTCTCGCACAGATTTATCTCCATCCGTTTCAAGGATACCGCCGTCCCGTTCCGTGAAGTCCTTATTATATAAGGTATAATCAAGGCCATCGTCACAGGTCTGGATGTGGAAATAGGCATCCGGCAGATTGTAGGCAAGTTCCACATCCTGTACGGCCAAGGCTCCCTGTAATGGCTGAACAACATGATTCTGGATATACGGATTATCCCAGCCTGGAACCGTTTTATAGTCCTCCACAATGGTGTCAATGCCGTTCTTGCACTGCAAAATATCCAGCGACCCCGGCAGCGGATCAGGATTTTTCTCCACGCCCAAGGCTTTCATGTAATGGTTGGGAAGTGTCTGATACTGCGACATGGCATCGTCCAGATTGCCGAACCGCTCAATTTTCAAAGGCGCGGCCTGCAAATTTTCAACCACATAGAACTGCTTTACAAACGGCTGTTCCCGTTTTTCCTGTGCTTCCAGTTCTTTTCGGAACATCGTCACATAGCCATCCAGAATAGCCGGGTGGCTGTCAACCACCCAATCCGTGCGGAAGGTCATGCGGTCTGCATTGTGTTCCGGAGTACTGACCTGTTCTGCCCATTCCTTATTGCTATGAGAAAAGCGGTCATCGTAGCTTTTATGGTGCAGAGTGTTCGCCAGAATATAGCCCACACGCTCCATACCATACTGCTTCACCATCTGATCGACTGCACCATCGCCAAGGTACATTCCGTCATAGTTGTCCGCAATCGCTTCATGGATCGCCTGCTTGCACTCACTGTTCAACCGATAGGATGTACGGTATAAATCCACTTCGTCATTTTCTTTGGCATAGCTGAACGGCTCATAGTAGACAGGAACATCCGAATAGTCTTGTACGCTGTTATCCGGCACAGGTACGGCCTTTTCAATGATCTCCGATACCACATCTTCCTTATTCGGCATGTTCCATTTTTCTGAAAGATACTCTTTTACCGCATCCAGGAAGTCATCATCAAAGCCGTTCCACAAATCCTCTGCCACCAGTTTGCCCTGCTCATTGACTGCAACGCAGGCCGCCATGTCACCGTGTTCTTCATGTTCCAGCAGGAAGAACTTCTCGCCGCCGATTTCCGTTTCATCAACTGCATACCATGTGCCAATATGCCCCTCGACTGCGATGTGGTCGGAATCGCCGTGGATCAGTCCATTGTTTTTCTGCTGCTGTTCCTCCATGAACTCTCGCACGGTCAGCTCTGCACCTGTGAAGTTCAGCCCATCCTCGCCAAGTTCCAGCCGCCCGTCTACGCCAAGGTCAAGTTCTTCGGCCATCAAGACAGATGCTGCATGGTTCACCACCACAGTTTTCTCCACTGTAATGGGCTGGCCTGGGTCATAGTCTGAGCCGCGCAGATCATAGCGATATAAGCCCTCCGGCACATCTTCATCCCGCAGTCGGCCATTGCTAAAAAGACCCGGCTTATCAAAGATTTCGATTTCCTGCAATTTTTCATTCAAAAAATTTTCTTTCTGCAAATCCAGATTCCTTTCCTTGAAAAATTCCGGCAATTCAGAAAAGCCGATGCTGTCCACATAGTAGGCTTTGACCGTACTGCCATCACTGAGTACCACCACATCACTGACCGACAGAGAATGTCCTGTAAAGTCTGCCGGACGCTGGATGTTGAACTGTTCAAAAATGCCCTCCAGAGTGTCTTTTTCCGTAAGCGGTGCAGTATAAATCAGGTTATAGTCTGCACGGGCAACCGTCATGCCTTTCTTCTGCACAAAGTCCAGACCCATAAAGCGGTAGTCGTACTCCGGGTCACGTGCAGTGATCTGGTAAATGCCGAACTGCTTCTCGCTGCCTTGCAGCAGCATATTTTCCTGTTCTGTCATTTTTCGCTCCTGTTCCAAGTCTTTTGTTGCAATCTGAAAAGTATCACTTCCACGCTCAATTTCTGTTCGGTCGGTAACGATCACAGGCCACGGGCTGATTCGGACAAGGTAGATTTGATTGCCCTCATCGTACAGCCGCAGGGCCTGCTCCCTGCTAATGGGGGAAAGCGGAAACTGCGGATGTGCAAAATCATCTTCCAGATAGCTTTCCTGCAGTTCCAGCAATATTGCGTCCCATGCGTCTGCCTTGATGCCGAAAATTCCATCGTGCCGCTCGATTTCCTCCCGGCTGGCGTAATCGCCTGCCGTGCCATCACGGAACAGCGGATAAATCCTTTCCCCTGCCCGGTGCCACTCCAGTGCGCCTATCTTGGTCAGCGGAAACATATCATCGTGCAGATAGCCATAGTCGTGCATTTCAGAAAATCCAATCATCCCATCCGGGAGATTTTCAATTTTCTCCTGTGCCTCGTATATCAAGCGGTTGGCTTCTTCTTTATCATCCTCGCCCAGTGCAACCGCCAGACCGTTTACCAATTCTTCCGTTGCAGGCCGATCATCCAGCTTGAAAGCAAAATTGAGAATGAGGTTTCTCTGCTCCTCATCAAAAACTGCCTTTTCCTGCTCCTTATCGGCAACCAACTTTTCCGCGTACTGCTTCGCAGTCATACGCTCATCCATGTTCACTCGGCCCCTCCTTTTTTCTTGACCCATCGGGTTTTCATCTGGCGCGGATACTGGTCAGCCTGCTTCGGTGCTTTTGCACCGTTCCACTCCAATCCCCCGGCCCTGCCCTCACAGATATATCCGGCAGCTTTCAGGGATGCTCCGCTTTCCGTGTCCAGACTGTAGGTAATGACCTTGTTGTAGCCCATTGCCCGTGCTGCACGGTATGCCGCCGCATACAGGATGCTGCAGGCGTTTGGCGTTCCGTCCGTACACAGACGGTTAACTTCCAGCGTATGGCCATCATCCAGCCGCCGAGCCACAGGTCTGCCGCAGATAGCAACGCCCACCAATGTGCCATTTTCCGATACACCGATGGAGAACTTATGACCCTGTGTTGGCTTATGGTGGCGGTGATACTGCTGTACAAATGCGTTTGCGGTTTTCAAATTGACTGGTGTTAAAGTCAGCAAATTGTCTCCTTTCCAAAAAAGGCCCCGTCAGATTCTTTTCTGGAATCCAACGGGGTCATGCTTATTTACAGTGCAATGTCATAACTTTTCTTTTTCTGGGGCATTGATTCTGCGGTGTGCTCTGCCTGCTTTGCGTGAAGCTGCGCCAGCACAGAGGGCTTCCGCACACTGTCTGCGCTGCGTTCTGCAACGCGGCCTGCATAGTTCACAGGCTGGCGCGGTCTATCTGCCACTTCCGTTTCGGCTGCATCCTCGTCCACGCCCAGCGCATCCTCGCTGCCCTTTTCATCCATGTTGAGCAGAGAGTTCAGCTCCGCAAGGCGCGCAGAT
>CALDLZ010000185.1 GCA_937915335.1 uncultured Faecalibacterium sp. | reverse complement strand
AAGAGCTTCGTACTCAGGCGCAGGGGGATCTGTTTTTTCGGTTCCGCCATCAGTACAGACTGCCGCTGTTCACAACGGGCTGAGCGTCACGGTTGCCGCAGAGCACCACCAGTAGATTGGAGACCATTGCCGCCTTGCGCTCGTCGTCCAGCTCCACCACGTTGTTCTCGCTCAGGCGGTCCAGCGCCATCTCCACCATACCCACGGCACCGTCCACGATCATCTTGCGGGCATCGATGATGGCGCTTGCCTGCTGGCGCTGCAGCATGACAGCCGCAATTTCGGGGGCATAGGCCAGGTAAGTAATGCGTGCTTCGATGATCTCAATGCCGGCAGAGGTGACATTCTTCTGGATCTCGTCCTGGATGCGCTTTGCCACGACCTCGGAGGAGCCCCGCAGGCTGCCCTCATCGGCCACGCCGTCGCCGGTGGTGTCCACGTTGGGGGCCACATCGTAGGGATAAATGCGTACCACATTGCGCAGGGCGCTGTCGCACTGCAGGGACAGGTACTCTTTATAGTTATCCACATTAAACACGGCCTTGGCGGTATCGGTCACGCGCCAGATGACCGCAATGCCGATCTCCACGGGGTTGCCCAGGCAGTCGTTGATCTTCTGACGGGAGTTGTTCAGGGTCATCACCTTCAGGGAGATCTTCTTGCCGTCCTTCTCACGGTCAGCCTGCACCACCGGGCGCTGCTGAACATCGCCGCTCTGGCTCAGGACGGTACCCGCAGCCGGGTTGACCGCCGTGCAGAAGGGATTGACCCAGTAGAAGCCCTCCCCCTTCAGGGTGCCGATGTAATCGCCGAACAGGGTCAGCACCAGTGCCTCCTCGGGCTTGAGCACCTTCAGGCCCGCGAACAGGAAGATGCCGATGATGGCATAGATGACGGCGATTGCCAGCGGGATAAAGCCCAGGAAGGTGGTGTTCAGCATCACAAAACCGATGCCGCCCACCACAACCGCGATCACATAGCCCAGCAGGGTCAGCAGAAGCATGGTCATACCGTTCTTGTTGGTCTGCAAAATCTTCTCTTCCATAAAAAGTCCCTCCTTCACAGGGTTCGGAAGTGGTTCTTTGTGATATCAAAATCATATCATATTGTGAAAGAGTTGTCAAGAGTTGCACTTCTTGCAGTTGTGGTATAATTGTGGTACAATAAAGCCACAGAAAGGAGCTGATACTATGCCTCGCATTATCCCGATTCGTGATTTGAAAAACACTGCCGCTGTTTCCCAGATGTGCAGTGAATCCAAAGAGCCGGTCTATATCACCAAAAATGGCTATGGTGACATGGTCATTATGAGTATGGAAGCCTACGAAGAAAAGATGCAGCTTCTGGACGCTTACGCCAAGCTGGATGCCGCCGAACAGCAGGTGGAAACCGGGCAGACTTTGGACGCCCGCAGTGCCCTGCAGGAATTGAGGGCCCGCTATGGCATATAAACTGGTAGAGACGCCCCTTGCACAGCAAGACCTGGATGCGATTTTATCCTACCTCACGCTGGCGCTGGAAAATCCAACAGCCGCCACGGCTTTTGCCAATGAAGTGGAAAAGTGTTACACCGCACTGGAACAGATGCCCTATCTCTATGAGCAGTGCCGTGACCCACAGCTTTCCGCCAAGGGCTACCGCAAGGCAGTCATCAAGGCAGTCATCAAGCACTATCTGCTCATTTACCGGGTAGATGAAGAACGGAAAATCGTTTACCTGCTTCGGTTCTTCTATGGCCGGCAGAACTACGAAAAATTACTGTAAACAATAACCCCTCCCACTCAGCTGAGCGGGAGGGGTTATTACATGCAGTTATAATTACCAGAACCAATACCGTTTCTTGACGGCGATATAGGCGATGAGGCAGACAACGGTCAGGATGCCCGCCGCAATGAAAAAGGTCCAGTTGATATTGGTGAAGCGCAGGTTCTGGTTGGTCAGCAGGTAGCTGCCAGCGGTATCGGCGGTGATGGTTCCGTTCTTATAGCTGTTCAGGAACTGCCACTTCTCGCTGGAAGTATTGTGCAGATACAGGCGGCCATAGGAAGCGTTCTCGCCGGTCAGGGTGATCTCCACCACGCAGGGCAGAGCGCCGCTGTCGCCCAGCTGGAAGCTCAGGCCGTATTCATCGGGGGTGAAGCTCAGGGCGGTGCTGAACTCGCCCTGGGTGCTCTTGATGTTGGCACCGTCGATCCGCAGAGTATAATCCTCGCCCAAAATAACCAAACTATGGCCGGTGGTGCGCAGAGCGCTCAGGATATCGCCGTTGATGGCGGGCACATCGCTCTGGTAGAGGGAGATCTCGTCCCCTGCCGCGTTCTGGATGGCGGCCACGGTGGCATCGGCGGTGGTATTCGTATCGCTGCCGCCGCCGCTGTTCTCGCTGCCATCACTGGAAGCCGAAGCGGTGCGGTTGACAATGACCGTGACCGAGGTGGAAGCCGTGCCGTTGGACACCACCACGGAGGTGGCACCTGTGGACACGCCGGTAATGACACCGGACGCGCTGACGGTGGCAATGTTCTTATCCTGGCTCTTGAAGGTCAGGCTCTGGCTGGCCGAGGAAGGCGACACCTTGCCGGTGATGGTCTTGGAAGAGCCCGGCTTGAGCACCACATAGTTGGTGTTCAGGGAGATGGACTGGGTGGAAACGGTGCTGGTGCTGGCGGCAACGACCGTGACGGTCGCCGAGCAGCTCACGTCGCCGGAGGTTGCAGTGATGGTGGCCTTACCGGGGGCAATACCGGTCACCTTGCCAAAGTTGTTCACCGTCGCCACGCTCTCATCAGAAGAGCTCAGGCTGACGCTGATATAGTTAGCGGCGGTGGTGGGCAGGACGGCCAGCGAAACGCTGGTGGTATCACCCACGGAAATGGTGCTGGAGGCAAGGGTGATGTCCATTTCGGTGGCGATCATGCTGGCGTCCGGCTGGGGGGTGATGGTGTAGGTACAGCTCACATCTCCACAGGTGGCGGTGATGTTGGCGGTACCCAGACCCACAGCCTGGGCCACACCATCGCTGTCCACCGAGACAACGTTGGGGTTATCGGAGACGTAGGTCACGCCGTTCTTGCTGGCGGCATTGGCGGGGGTGGTCACCGGGGAAAGCTGCTGGGCCGTGCCCGCCAGCGGGGCGGCATCATAGCTGCCGGTCTCAATGCTCTCGGCGGTGACATTATCCCACGGGAAGCTCAACTTGGGCAGCGAGAGGGCCAGCGGTGTGGTGACGGGGCCGGCAGCCGACGCGGGCAGGGCGGCGGCACAGGCCAGCACACCCAGCAGAGCCGCGCCGACGGCCAGCTGTTTCGGGTTCAGTTTCATTCTTTCGTACCTCTTGGGCGTGGAATCGGCGGGCGCTTAGCGGAACAGCACGCCCAGGGCCTCCATCACATAATCAAAGTAAGTCAGTTCATCGTACTCCACACGGGCGGTGACACTCATGCCGTTGGACAGATCGACCTTATCGCCGCTGGTGCTGACGACATAGGTGTTGTCGGGCTTGATGGTCATCTTGTAGTAGGAGCCGCTGGTGCTGGAGGTCACATCGCTGTCGATGGCGGTGACGGTACCGGTCAGGGTGCCGTAAGAATACTCGGACAGGCCGGTGATAGCGATCTTGCAGGGGTCGCCCACGCTGATGAGCGGGCGGTCGCTGACGGTAACCGCCGCCACGACCTCAAGGTCGCTGTTCTCGCTGGCGACGGTCGCCAACGCGGAGCCCGCGCTGAGCACCATGCCCACCTTGTAGGGGGTGTCCATGTGGATGACACCGGAGGTAGGGGCGTAGATGTAGTAATCGTTGGCACCGGTGTTCAGGGCATCCAGCTGGGCCTGAAGGTTGTCAATGTTGGCCTGCACGCTGGTCAGGCTGGCGGAAATGGACTGCAGGGTGGAGTAATACAGGCTCTCCACCTCGCTCTGGTTCTGCTCCATCAGGGCCTTGATCTGCTCGTCGGTGTAACCGGCGGCCTGATAGGGCGAAGCGTCAAAGGCCTTCTGGCTGACCTGGCTCTTGTAACTCTCGTACTGATAGTAATAGGGCTGGTCGTCAATGTCGGTCTCGCTGAAGTAGTTCTTGTCGTCCTGAATGGACTTGACCAGCTTCTCGTACTGGCTCTTCTGCTTCTTGTAGATGTCCAGCTGCTTCTGGTAGCTGTCCTGCTGGATATCAATGTCAGTGCTCTTGATGTGGGCAATGAGGTCGCCCTCGTTGACGTAGCTGCCCTCGGAGATGTTCAGCTCGGTGATGGAACCGGAGTAGCTGGACATAATGTAGGTCTTGTTGGCCGCCTGCACCGTACCGGTGGACTGGCTGACGTAGGTGCGCTTGTTCTGGGTGCTCCAGATCACCAGAAACACCATGAGGAAGGTCACCAGAAGAATGAGCGCGTAGCCAAAGGCCGGCAGCTTCTTCTCCATCATAATGCGGCGATCCTGCAGGTCGGAAAGGTTCTGAATGCGAGTGGTCATAATTATTTCGTCTCCATAAAGACGTCCATGACGCCGTTTTCGCTGTCCTGATTGACATAGATGCTGTAAGAGGAACCGGTCAGCTCGATCTCATGCTCGTAAGCGTAGATGTTCAGCTTCTGGCTGGCCAGACTGCTGTGGTCCATGGGGCCGGTAAAGTGGGCGTACAGGCAGCCCTTCACACGCAGCACGGCGTCCTGCTCGTAGCCCGGCTCCAAGCGCGGGATGAGCTGGTTGACCTGCATCATAAAATAGATCTGCGGCTCCGGGTTGGGGCCGGTGGTAAACTTGACGCACTGGATCACAGGGCCCACAGGCATAGCGCTGTGGCTCTTGATAAAGTTCTGCATCTGGGTCAGGATCACGCCGACATTGCCCAGCTCCG
>CALDLZ010000184.1 GCA_937915335.1 uncultured Faecalibacterium sp. | reverse complement strand
CCGGCCAGATAGAGAGCGAAGCGGCCCTCGCAGAGCATCCCCGCAATACTGGTGCCAGCGCTGCCCACGGTGGTGTCCGTGGCTTCATCGGCGGGCCTGGTGGGGTTGAACTCGCCCAGAGACACCTCAAAGAGCTCGCTGCCCTCAAGGTCGGTCTCAAGGGTCAGGTGGCTGTCGTGCCGGACAAAGGGAGCCTTGTCGCCCGCCTGCGGGGTAACGGTGCTCACGGTGACAACGGCCTTGTCACCGTCGATGCGGGTACGCCCGGCGGGCAGGTTGTTGATATCCCGGGCCATGATGAACTCAATGACGCTGTCCAGACTGTCGCACAGACCCAGATAGTTGGGCAGGTTGTTCAGGGTATCGTAAATCATAGGTTATTCCTCTTTCGGGTCGGTCAGCAGCTCCTTGATGCTGGGCACAACGCCGCCCAGATTCTGCAGCTCCGACGGGATGATGATCTTGGTGGCCTTGCCATTGGCGACCTTGGCCAGGGCTTCCAGACTGCGCAGGGCCAGCACCTTGTCGTTGGGCATGGCCTCGTTCAGCAGACGGATGGCATCGGCGTTGGCCTTCTGCACGGCGAGGATGGCCTGAGCCTCGCCCTCGGCCTCCAGAATACGCTGCTGCTTGACGGCATCAGCCCGCAGGATGGCGGCTTCCTTTTCGCCCTCGGCGGCGGTGATGGCGGCCTGTTTCTCACCATCGGCCTTCAGGATGACGGCGCGCTTTTCACGCTCGGCCTTCATCTGCTTTTCCATGGCTTCCTGGATTTCGCGCGGCGGGATGATGTTTTTGACCTCGACACGGTTGACCTTGATGCCCCACTTGTCGGTGGCTTCATCGAGGATGGCCGTGATCTTGCCGTTGATGACATCACGGCTGGTCAGGGTGTGATCCAGTTCCATTTCACCGATGATGTTGCGCAGGGTAGTGGCGGACAGGCTCTCGATAGCCGCAATGGGCTGGTTGACACCGTAGGTGTAGAGCTTGGCATCCATGACCTGAAAGAACACCACCGTGTCGATCTGCATGGTGACGTTATCCCGGGTGATGACGGGCTGGGGAGGGAAGTCGGCGACCTGCTCCTTTAAGCTGACCTTTTTGGCGATCCGCTCAATGAACGGGATCTTTACATGCAGGCCGGCCGACCAGGTGTCGGAGTAGCTGCCCAGACGCTCGACAACGTACACCATGGACTGGGGCACGATGACGATGTTGGTGACAACGATGAGAAGAAGCACAAAGATGAGCGCGAGGATCACGAACAACATGATAGGCATAGAGACGCTCCTTTTTCAGTGGGTGGATGATTCGGTCAGGATGGGCTCCACGATGAGAAGGGTGCTGTGGATCTCGGTCACACGGCAGGCCTGCCCGGGGGTCAGAGTGTCGCCGGGGGTGGCACAGCGGGCGTTCCAATCCACGCCGTCCAGGCGCACACGGCCCGTCTGCTCGGAAGAAACGGGGGTCAGCACCCGGGCTTCCCGCCCAAGGGCACGGTCACCGTTGGTGGGGATGGACTTTTTGCGCAGCTTCCCGGCCAGCGGCTTGAATGCCAGCAGGCAGAGCGTGCTGACTACAATGAACACCACCGCCTGCACCTTGAACGAGTGGGTGAACAGACAGCACAGCAAAGCCGCCGCACTGCCCGCCGCGAACCAGACGGATACCATGCTGAAGGTCATACCCTCCAGCACCAGAAAGCCGACCGCGGCAATGAGCCAGAAAATAGGATCAATGGGCATTGAACATCCCTCCTTATGGCCCTATTATAGAGCATCCGGCTGGGGGAAGGTCAAGAGCTTTTTACTGAATTGTTGCGCAGAAAACGAAATACCGTCACACATAATCATAATAGCTGTGGTTCGGGTTATGCCCGATCTCTTCCACCACGATGGTAAAGCCCATGGGGTTCACCTCGGTGCTCTTGCCGCTGGCAAGGGTCTCCACAATGATATGTTCCGTGCGGTTGACGATGATCTCCGCTGTCTCCACCTCGCCGACCCGCTGATAGTGCAGGATGCCGCCCTCGGCCCGCAGAACCCGCAGCTCGCCGGTGCGGAAGGCTTCGCAGGTGTGACGCAGCTGTGCCAGCTGTGCCAGCACCGGGCGCAGGCGCTGCTCGTGGGCATCCCACCGGAAGAAAGCCCGGTTGAAGGGGTCACGGTAGCCCTGCATGGCAATTTCGTCGCCGTAATAGAGGCAGGGCACGCCCGGCAGGGTGTAGATGATAGCGTAGGCCATGCGGAGCAGCAGCAGGCCGTCCTCGTAGGCTTCGCCGGTCACACAGCGGCCGCTCTGCCACTCGCGGCCCCGGCCATTGGCGGGCTCGTCAGCAATGACGGTCAGGGCGCGCTCGGTGTCGTGAGTGGAAAGAAAGTTCAGGGCCGTGTCCATGGCGGGGGCAGGGTAGTGCTCGCAGATGGTCAGGATCTCCTGCATGGCCTGCTCGGCGGGCTTGCCCTTGACGAAATCCAGCACGGCGTTCTTGAAGGGATAGTTCATCACACTGTCCAGCCCTTTGCCCAGCAGGTAGGTGCGGCGCTGGTTGAAGCCGAACTTGGTGGTGGCATCCTCCCACACCTCGCCCAGCAGGAACTTCTCGGGGCTGACCCGCTTGACTGCGGTGCGTACCTTTTCAATGAACTCATCGGGCAGCTCGTCAGCAACATCCAGCCGGAAGCCTGCCGCACCCCGTCGTAGCCAGGTGTCAATGACGCCGCCCGGGCCGGTGATGAACTCAACATAGGAGGGAGTCTCCTCGTTGACCTCGGGCAGGGTCTCGAAGCCCCACCAGCTGCGGTAGCCGCCCTTATACTGGGGGCCGAAGTCGTACCAGCAGCGGTAGGGGGAGTTTACATCCCGGTAAGCGCCGCCCTCGCCGTAGCGGCCCTCGCGGTTGAAGTAGCGGCTGTCGGAACCGGTGTGGCTGAACACGCCGTCCAGCACGATGCCGATGCCGTACTTCCTGGCTTCCTTGCAGAGCAACTCAAAATCCTCGTTGGTGCCCAGCAGGGGATCCACATTCAGGTAGTCGGCGGTGTTGTAGCGGTGGTTGGAGTGGGCCTCAAAGATGGGGTTCAGGTAGAGGAAATCCACTCCCATCTCGTGCAGATAGGGAAGCTTGGACTGGATGCCCTTCAAATCGCCGCCAAAGTAGTCCTCATTCAGGTGGCCGCCGATCTCGTTGGGCTGCCAGAAAGGCTCGGCATGCTTATCGGCCTGATAGATACGGTCGGCAAAGGGCATGGGTTTGTTCTCCACCCCTTCGCAGAAACGGTCAGGGAAAATCTGATAGAACACCTTGCCCTTGACGGATTCGGGGGTCTCAAAATCGGGCTGGTAGACCGTGATCTGCCACTGGTCGCCGTCCTGCCAACTGACCACGCCGCAGTTGTCGGGGCCGCGCACGATGCGGCGGAAGTCGGTGTAGAGGTCAAAGTAGTAGAAGTAGAGACCCGGGTCGTTCAGGGCCACTTCCACCGAGAAGTGGTTCTGCTTGGGGGTCTGGCCATCGAAGTTCATCCGGTAATACACGGGCACGTCGAACTTGCCCTCTTTTTTTAGCACCAGATGAGGATCCACATAGCCCAGTTCCTCGGGGATGCAGAGTGACAGCCGGACGGTTTGCCCGGCGCGCACCGCACCAAAGGGCTGCTTGAAATAAGGGTCAAAACTGTTGAACAGACAAGACAAGTGGGGTCGTTCCTTTCTCAAAAAAAGCCCCGGGCTCAATGCCCCGGGGCTTGATATTGCGCTTGATAAAGAGATTACTTCACAGCAGAAGCATGCCAGATATCGCGGGCGTAATCCAGCACAGCACGGTCAGCGCTGAAGATACCGCTGTTGGCGGTGTTCTTCAGGCTCATCTGTGCCCAGTGCTCACGGTCGGCATACAGACGCTGCAGGTCGGCCTGTGCACGGCGGTAATCCTTGAAGTCGGCCATGACCATATAGGGGTCGCTGGTGCGCAGGTTCTCGGTGACCTCGTGGAAGTCCTCACCGTTCCAGCCGCGCTCCAGGAAGTTCAGAGCTGCATTTGCCACGTCGTCGCCCATGATAAAGGCGTTGGGATGATAACCGACCTGCTTGAGGTTGTTGACCTCGGGGGTCAGCATACCGAAGATCAGCTCGTTCTCCTTGCCGGCGGCATCGGCGATCTCGACGTTTGCGCCATCCAGAGTGCCCAAGGTGATGGCACCGTTCAGCATGAACTTCATGTTGCCGGTACCGGAAGCCTCGGTGCCGGCCAGAGAAATCTGCTCGGAGACCTCGGCGGCGGGCATCAGATGCTCACTCAGGGAGACGCAATACTCTTCCAGATAGACCACGCGCAGCTTGTCATTGACAGCGGGGTCATTGTTGATCAGGTCGCCCAGCTTGCAGATCATGCGGATCATCTGCTTGGCCATATAGTAGCCGGGGGCAGCCTTTGCGCCAAAGATATAGGTCTTGGGAATGAAGTCGGCGTTGGGATTCTCCTTCAGGTACAGGTACTGTGCGGCGATGTTCAGAGCGTTCAGGTGCTGACGCTTGTACTCGTGCATACGCTTGACCTGGCAGTCGAAGATGGAGTTGGGGTCGATGACCTGACCGGTGCTCTTCTCGAGGTAAGCGGCAAAGTTCTTCTTGTTGGCCAGCTTGATCTCGTTGATGCGCTTCAGAACGGTCTTGTCGTCAGCGTACTTGTTCAGCTTGGAGAGAGCGGAAGCATCGTGCTTATACTCCTCGCCGATGGTCTCGTCCAGCAGCTTGCACAGCTCAGGGTTGGAGGCCAGCAGCCAGCGGCGGTAAGCGATGCCGTTGGTCACGTTCTTGAAAGCCTGGGGTTTATACAGGTAATAATCGTG
>CALDLZ010000183.1 GCA_937915335.1 uncultured Faecalibacterium sp. | reverse complement strand
ATCCTCTGGATCTTCTTCACAAAGGGACAGGTGGCATCGTGGTAGACAAGCTTCCGCTGCTCCAATGTATCGTAAATGGTGCGGGGCACGCCGTGGCTGCGGATGATGACCTCATACCCAGTGGGGATATCATCCACGGTGTCGGCCACCAGAGCACCCCGCTTCTCCATATCGGCCACAGCCTGCGGGTTGTGGATCAGGGGGCCCAGTGTTGCCACCTTGTGGCCCTCGTTCAGCAGGTTATAGGTCAGCTCCACCGCGCGGTTCACGCCGAAGCAGAAGCCCGCGGTCTTTGCCAAGCGAATCTCCATGTTACCCTCCTAATTCTTCCCAGGCATTCAGTAGTGCCTGCTTGTTGGCCCGGAGCGTTTTCATGTCCCGGCGGCTCTCCATGGCAAACTGTGCGGCAGGCATCGGCTCGCCGTAGATGACGTTCACCCGGCAGAAGGGACGCATTTTGCCGTCCGGCGTGTCATAGATGATGCGCACCGGCACCACATCCACCGCCGCCTGTGCCGCAATAACGAACAGGCCGCTCTTGGGCTGCAAGAACCTGCCCTCTTTTTCGCGGGTACCCTCCGGGAAGATGAGCAGGGTACCGCCCTTCTGGCAGGAAGCCACCGTCTCGTCGATGATGCCCAGCTCCTCCTTGGTGCCGCGCACGCAGAGCGCGCCGCAGCAGCGGAAGAACCAGGTGAGCAGGGCGTTGATCTCAAACAGCTCTTTCTTAGCAAAAATCATCATCCGCCTGCCCCAGAACCGGCTGATGACGATAAACACCGGGTCAATGGCCGAAACATGGTTCGGGGCAATGATGCAGCCGGAGGTCTGGATTTTTTTCAGGTTTTCCCGGCCCACCACATGAACCCGGAAACCGATATGGAACACCAGCCAGGCCAGCGGCAGCAGTATGTAATATAGTACCATTTAATTGTGAACCTTTTCTTCAATAATCTTTTTCATCGCCGCAAGGCTCTGGTCAAAGTCGAGATCAGAGGTATCCAGCAGGATGGCATCCTCCGCCTGCCTGAGCGGGGCGGCGGCACGGTGGGTATCCTGATAATCCCTCTGCTTCACGTCGGCCAGCACGTCCTCGAAAGCGACTTCCATACCTTTTTGCTGATATTCCAGCCAGCGGCGCTTTGCCCGGGCCTCGGGGGCTGCGGTCAGAAAGATTTTGACGGTAGCGTTCGGCAGCACCACGGTGCCGATGTCACGGCCATCCATCAGAACATTCTGGGTTTTGGCCATGTTCCGCTGCAGATTCAGCAGGAAAGCCCGGACTTCCGGGTTGGCCCCCACAGCAGAAGCAGCCATACCGGCTTCCTCGGTGCGGATGGAGGTGCTCACGTCCTCGCCGTTCAGATAGATGTGCTGTTCGCCGTCAATACAGTCCACCCGCAGGCCGATCTCTGGCAGCAGGGCGGTGACTTTCTCGTTGTCCTTGGGGTCCATGCCCTTGCGCAGGGCATACAGGCCGATGGTGCGGAACATGGCACCGGTATCCACATAGATGTAGCCCATCTCTGCGGCCAGCCGCCGCGCCAGGGTCGATTTGCCTGCCCCCGCAGGGCCGTCAATTGCAACTGAAACCATTTCGGATTCTCCTTTTACAATATAGTATGTACTTCATCGGCCAGTGGGCTGGGAGTTTCTCCGAGGACCGTCCGCCGGGGTGGGACCCTGTTGCCGTAGGCAATAGGGCGGGCGATGGAATGGCCCGATTCGTGTCCGAGGAGAAAGCTACCGGGACGCTGGTGTTCAGAGGTTATTCGCAAAACTTTGTGCCGTGCAGAAAGCGATCTGCAGATTGTAGCCGCCGGTGTAGGCATCCACATCCAGCACCTCGCCCGCAAAGTAGAGCCCCAGTGCCTTTTTGCTCTGCATGGTCTTGGGGTCTACCTCCCGCACGGACACGCCGCCGGACGTAATGACCGCATGGGCCAGGTCTCCCCGGGCATCAATGGGCACCTTCCAGTGCTTCATCAGATGCACCAGTTCCCGCTTCTGCTCCCGGGTGATCTGGTTGGCCTTGGTGGCCGGGTCGATGCCCCAGCGTGCCACCATGACAGGCTGCATACTGGCAGGCAGCAGCTTCACCAGCGCGCCCTGCGCGGCGTGGTTCGCCAGCAGAGCAAAATCCCGGGTGATCCGGTCATAAAGCTGCTCCTCGCTCAGGGCGGGTTTCAAGTCGATCTCGGCACAGTATTTGTGCTTTCTCATGTCGCCCAGATGGCTGGACGCGCTCAGTGTCAGCGGGCCGCTGATGCCGAAGTGGGTGAACAGCATCTCCCCAAGCTCCTGGAACAGGCATTTTTTTTCGTCATACAGGGAGAGGGTTACATTCCGCAGGGACAGTCCCATCATATCCCGACACTGCTTCTCCCGGATCACCAGGGGAACCAGGGAGGGCTCCGGCGGAACGATGGTATGCCCTGCCCGGCGGGCAATGTCATACCCGTCCCCGGTGGAGCCGGTGGCAGGATAGGACATGCCCCCGGTGGCAAGCAGCACGGATTCCGCTTCATATGCCGCTCCATCCACCAGCAGTCCCCGGCAGCAGCCGTCCTCCAGGAGCAGATCCGTCACCTGCCCCGGAATCACCTGTACCCCC
>CALDLZ010000182.1 GCA_937915335.1 uncultured Faecalibacterium sp. | reverse complement strand
TCGGGCATCGTGTTTATGCTCATCATGCTGGCATCGCTGTCGGGCTTCTCCGGCGGCATCCCGGTGACCATGCTGCTGGTGGCGGCGCTGTACCTGGGCCAGCAGGTCTATGATATCATTTTCGTCCATGATAATGTGGCGAATTTCATGCACATCGTGGGCGGTGTGTGCGGTACAGCCTTTGGCTATGTGTACGCTATGATGCCCCGGAAACGCAAGAAACCAGCCGCCAGAAAAAAGCGATAAAAAACGAAAACCCCGGAAAGCTGTTTGCAAACTTTCCGGGGTCATTTTATTGATCAGAGCTCGTCCAGAACCTGCCGCGCGGCGCGGATGGTTTCCTCGCTGGTCTGCCAGATCTCAAATTCGGAGAAACCGGGCAGGCCCATGGGAACGCCCTCCCGCCGGAAGGTCATCCGGCTGTCCAGCACCTGCTTGCCGGACATGTGGAACGAATGGGCACCGGTCTCAGCGGCCAGAGTAGGGAGATTGGCGGGAGTGACACCGGCACCCACCAAAATTTCAAGATCAGGCCCGGCGGCTTCCACCAGCTGGCGGAGCAGGGAAGCCCCCGCCGGGGCACTGGCGGCCTGCCCGCTGGTCAGGATGGTGGAAAGGCCCAGCGCCTTGGCGGCTTTGAGCGCCGCAAAGGGGTCTTTACAGACATCGAAGGCCCGGTGCAGGGAGCCGGCCACCGGGCGGCCTGCGGCCTTTGCAGCGGCCCGTGCGGCATCGTAGATGGGGCGCAGAGCGTCCACGTCCAGTTCCCCTTCCGGGGTCAGCACACCGGTCACGATGCCATCCGCACCCGCCTGCACCAGCTCGGCGGCAGTCTCCGCCATCTGGGTAAGCTCCCAGCGGTCATAGCAGAAATCACCGAACCGGGGCCGCAGGAGCGCCCGCACTGGCAGGCCGGTCTCAGCCTTGACCTGCCGCACCAGCGCAAGGCTGGGGGTGGTGCCGCCAATAATGAGATCGGCGCACAGCTCCAACCGGTCGGCCCCGCCCCGTTTCGCCGCAACGGCACTGGCGACGCTGTCCACACAGACTTCCAAAATCATTTGATGCTCTCCAGGAACCGCACAAACCCTGCGCGGCCAGCCTCATCCAGCTTGTAGACACCGGCATCCGCCAGTACCTGTGCAAATACCTGGCCCACCTCGTCCTGCAGGATCAGGTGAACGGTATCGCCGTTCAGGTCCGGGTGGCGGGCAAGAATTTCCTCTGCCCACTCGGCGTGCTTTTGTAAGGCTTCGGGATACTCAGCCACCGGAGTACGGACAACCAGCGCGTCTGCCAGATCAAATAACTCCTGCTTCAGGCGGCTTGGCAGGACGGCCAGACCCATGACTTCGATCAGGCCGATGTTCTCCTTTTTGATGTGGTGGAGCTTTGCGTGGGGGTGATACACACCCAGCGGGTGCTCCGGGGTGGTGATGTTGTTGCGCAGAACCAGATCCAGCTGATACTTGCCATCCCGCATCCGGGCGATGGGAGTGATGGTGTTGTGGGGCTCGCCGTCGGTCTCGGCAAAGATAAAACTTGCCTCGTCGGTGTAGCCGCGCCATGCGGTCAGAATCTTGCCGGCCAGCTCCACCAGACGCTCGTCATCGGCGCAGGTCAGGCGGATGCAGCTCATGGGCCAGTGGACGATACCGGCCTCCACATCCTCAAACCCGGGGAACACCCAGCTCCTCTCAATGGGAGCTTTGGCCATGGCAAACTCGTAGTGGCCGCCCTGGAAGTGGTCGTGGCTCAGGATACTGCCGCCTACGATGGGCAGGTCGGCATTGCTGCCCACAAAATAGTGGGGGAACAGGCCCACGAAATCCAGCAGCTTTCGGAAGGTAGCCCGCTCGATCTTCATGGGGGTGTGCTGGTTGTTGAACACGATGCAGTGTTCATTGTAATAGACGTAGGGGCTGTACTGTAAATTCCAGGCACTGCCGTTGATGGTCAGCGGGATGATGCGGTGGTTCTCACGAGCGGGATGGTTCATCCGGCCTGCATAGCCCTCGTTTTCGGGGCAAAGCTGGCACTTAGGGTAGGAGCTTTGGGGGGCAAGCTTTGCGGCGGCAATGGCCTTGGGGTCTTTTTCGGGCTTCGAGAGGTTGATGGTGATGTCCAGATCGCCGTAGGGAGTCTTTGTGACCCACTTCAGGTCCCGCTTGATGCGGTAGCGGCGGATGTAGTCGGTATCCTGACTGAACTCATAGAACCAGTCGGTGGCGGCCTGCGGGCCCTCGTTCTCGTACCGCTCCTCAAAGTTGGCGCGGACGATGGAGGGGCGCGGGGTCAGCACGCCCATGAGCCTGGTGTCGAAGAGGTCCCGGGCGGTGCTGTTGTCCTCGCACACGCCCCGGGCCACGGCATCGTCCACCAGAGTTTTCAGGATGTGCTCAAGGTCGGTGTAACAGACATCGCCCTCGGGCTCGGTAAAGCTGTCCAGCTGCATGGTCATCAGCAGCTGGTTGCGGATGTAAATTTCATCGTCGGGCAGGATGAGTCCGGTGTCCAGACCATAATTGACGAGCTGTTGAATGGCGGTAGAGATCACAGCACAGCACCCCCTTCCGGACGGATGGAGAGGATGTGGCACTTGCCGGCACCCAGAATGGCTTCCATCTCAGCCTTGAAAGCCTCCAGTTTTTCCAGCGGCACAAAGGCCTGCACAGTACCGGCAAAGCCGCCGCCGTGGACACGGACAGCACCCTCGCCGTTCAGGAAATGCTTTGCGGCGGCAATGGTCACAGCTACCTCCTGGTGCTCCTTGTAACCGGCAGGGATTACATTTTGCCGATACTCCCAGCTGCTAGTGCCGGATTCGCTGAT
>CALDLZ010000181.1 GCA_937915335.1 uncultured Faecalibacterium sp. | reverse complement strand
GCGGGTGCGGAACTCCTCGGCGGGGATGCCGCTCTGGGTGGGAGTCAGGTCAGGCGCGGGCTTGCCGTCGGGCAGGTGGGCACCGAAGGCGGGCACAAAGAAAAACTTGCGCACAATGAAAATCAACGCAATGGCTCCCACGCTGAGCAGGTTCTCCACGGCGGATTCATGGCCGACCACCATGTGGCGGGCGATGGCGTAGAGCAACACCTCCAGGCTGCTGCCGGGACTGTGCTTGGCCAGCATCTTGATAAACTCCACACCGATAACGATGTCCAGCGCCCGTTCCAGAAAGCCCCGGATCTCCACATCGTTGCCATCGAAGAGTAACCCAGGCATCCATTTGAGCAGGGGAACGAAGCTGAGCAGCAAGCCGATCAGCACCAGCCCGGACAACAGAATCTCCAACAAGGTAGAAGCCTGAATGATGTAGTTGCGCAGCGCCGTGCGGCTGCGGCTTTCGACGTGAGAGGAGCCAGTCGGATGAGACATGATTTCATTCTCCTTTACAGTCAGAATCTGTGATGGATGCACAGACTTTTTTATCAGTTTATCAGAGATTCTGAGCAAAGTCAATGAATCTGGATGATTTGCAGGAAAAGTTATTCCACGGCCACATAGCCGGATTTTTCAATGCAGGCATGGCCCGCGTCGGTGGAAAGCCAGTCGTAGACTTTGCGCTCCGGGCTGTCAGTGGTGGAATCCTGCAAAATGGCGGCGTAGAACTCATTGCACAGGGGGTAGCTCTGGTCTGCAATCGTCTCATTGGAAGGGGTCACGCCGTCCACGGCCAGCAGCCGCAGGCCGGGCTTGGAATACATCTGGTCGATATAGTAGTAGACCGAGAAACCGATGGCGTTGGCGGAGTTGTTGTACGCGGCAATGCTGTCCACCAGTTCGCCCATAGCGGTGGGGGTCAGCTCAGTGGGAGCGTCCATCAACTCACCGCCCTGAATGAGCAGCTTCTGGAACAGGGTCTGGCTGCCGGAATCCGCCCGGCGCTGGAACGCCACGATCTCCTGATCCTTACCGCCCACATCCTTCCAGTTGGTGATCTTCCCGGCGTAGATGTCTCGGAGCTGCTGCTGGGTCAGGCTCTGCACGGGGTTGTCCTCGTTGACGATGAACACCAGCGCGTCCCGGCCAATGGCTTTCTGTTCCAGCGGGGCGCCGTCTGTTTTTAACTCTTCTTTGACAGATTCCGGGGCCTCGTAGGCGATGATAAGCTTGACAGCATCGCCGGAGTTATTGCCGTACAGGCCAAGATTCAGCCAGGCCTGGGCCGTGGTGTTGGTGGTCACGGCGCTCTGGGCTTCCTCCAGATCCATGCCGGTGGTGTCGGCCATGATCTGTGCGATCAGCGGGATGCAGGCCGTGCTGCCATCCGTGATAGGAAATTCATCAACGCTCAGGATGGGTTCTGCGGGCACTTCGCTGGCGGCAGAAGAAGCGGCTGATTCAGAATCAGGCTGAGACGGAGCCGCCCCCGAATTGGAGGAAGCGGGCACGGTATTGCAGGCAGAGAGCAAGGCGGCGGTGGATGCCAGCCCCAGGCCGGTCAGGAATGTCCGGCGGCTGATTTTAACGTTACGCATGTAGAATCCTCCTTTAGAAGTAGTAATTGTCCATTTCATCCGTGGCGGAAGCGAAGATGCTCTCGGAATAGAGCCATTGGCCGTTCACATCCATCCAGCCGGAACGGAATCCCTTGACGGCGGCAAACACGCCTTCGGGCAGGCCGTTGACGCTGTTGGCGTAATACCCGGTACAGCTGCGCAGGCTGCTCACGACCACGTCGCCGTCGCTGTCCAGAATATCATAGAGCCAGCTGTTGCCGGGACCGTTATAGCAGCCGTAGAAGTAGAGGTCATCCGCAGTGGAGAGCAGGGGTGAGTAGTAGTTGTATGTCTCGCTCAGCTTGGCCGGGTCGAGGGTCTTGTGGGTGCCATCCGGCCCGCAGACATGGATGGCCGCTGCGTCATAGTTGTCGTTGTCATCCTGCTCGATCCATGCCCAGCCATTTCCCTCGGGGTAGACATGGGCACGCACCTGATTTTCCACCGGGTCGATGGTGGTATCCGTCAGCAGAACGCCGGTCTGAAGGTTGAACACCCGCACAGTGCCGTCCATGGCGTAGAGAGCCAGTGTGGCATCATCGGTGTTGACATCGTAGAGTTCCTTCTCCTCGCCGGTGAGCAGGTCGTGGAACAGATACCGGCCTGCCGTTTCGGGGGCAGAGACTTCGGGCTCCGTGACTGCCGCACCGGGCACATAATACCGGATGGGCTGGTCATATTCGCAGAGCACCTCGCTCTGTTCAGTGCTGAGCAGATCGACCAACTGATATCTGCCGTCGTTATACAGGCTGACCGTGCCTGCACCGGTGTATTGCTGGTAGTTGTTCAGCTCTTCACCGGTGGTGGGGTTGTACAGGCTGTCGGCACCAATCGTGCCATCTTCGTTGTAGTGGCTCAGCACCAGCCAGTCAGTGGGGGCAGAGCTGTCACTGCTGCTGGCATAGAAGCTGGAAAGGCCGGACAGTTCCGCCTGATAGACCACTTCGCCCTGCCGGTCCTGCACCTGTACGGCGCGGTAGACGGTCAGGTCATCGCCCCACTCATCCTCCTGCACATAGTCCTCCGGGACATTGCAGACTGCAAAGGCGAGATAATCGCCCGCCACCGCACAGGCATAGGCGTTTTCGGGCACGGCCAGTTCCTCGCCTGTGGCAAGGTCGATCACCCGGCAGTCACCCGTGGCGCGGTTGTTGTAGGGAGCATAAGCCATCTGCTCCGGTACGGTCAGTACCAGCAGGCTGCCGGTGAGCACTGCGTCATAGGCGCGGTCAAAGGTCAGTACTTCCTTGCCGCCGCGGTCATAGAGGGCGCTCAGCCGCCCGGTAGAGACGCTGGGGTCAGACCATTGGCGCAGATAGTACCGGGCTGTGCCGGTCAGTGTGTCAGGAACAAGATACACTGTCTCGCTGCTGGCGGCCTGATACAGCACCGTATTGCCGCAGAGCACCGTGTTGCCGCCGTTGGAACCGTTGCTGTACAGGATACGGAGTTTGCCGTCATCCAGCGAAGCAGCGGCGGCAGGGTCCTCGGTGCCCTGTGTGGGCGTGGAGCTGGGCCAGGGCGAAGCCGGGGGCAGCAGGGAACAGGAAGCCAGCAGCCCGGCCGTGACGGACAGGCTCAGCGCTGCACAGCCAATGCGGAGAACAGAACGTTTCATAAGCAGTACCTCACAGGTTTGGCAGAATTTAACTTTCCCATTTGATTATAATACGAACAAACCGGACGTTCAATTGCAATCGAACGTCCGGCGATGGTTACAGTTTGATGACAGCCTTCTCAGGCCTTGGCGAGCTCGGCTTCATCCATCTGGATGAGCTGGTGCAGGAAGGGGAAGAGAAAGGGCACGGTGACAAAGAAGGTCAGCACATCGGCGATGGGCTGGCAGATCTCAATGCCCAGCAGCCCGAAGAAGCGAGGCAGGATGAGAATGAGCGGGATGAAGAACACGCCCTGACGGCAGCAGGCCAGGAAGGTGGCCCGGCCCGCCTTGCCGATGGACTGGAACAGCATGTTGCCCGCCACGATCACAGGCTGCAGCAGCATGGCGAAGCACTGGTAGCGGAAGGCGGGCAGCGCAACGGCAGTCACCTCGGGGTCGTCACGGAAGAGACGGATCAGGTTCTCGGCGTTGAACCAGCAGACGACCAGAATCACGCTGAGGAAGCAGAAGCTTGCCGCCATGGTGAACACACAAGCCTGCTGCACCCGGCGGTACTTGCGGGCACCATAGTTAAAGCCCGCCACCGGCTGGAAGCCCTGACCGGTGCCGATGGCCACCGAGATGATGAACATGAAGATGCGGGAGACGATGCTCATGCCCGCCACAGCGGCATCGCCATAACCGCGGGCGGCGATGTTCAGCAGCATTCCGCCGATGCTGTTCAGGCCCTGACGGCCAAAACTGGGCAGGCCCGTCATCAGAATGGTGCCGAACTCAGCCGGGCTGCGGGTGACCGCTGTAATACGGAACTGACTGACCGTTTTGCCCCGCAGGAACATGGACAGCAGGATGAGGAAACTGATGGTCTGGCTCAGGGCCGTGGCAAGGCCAGCGCCGGCAGTGCCCATGCCAA
>CALDLZ010000180.1 GCA_937915335.1 uncultured Faecalibacterium sp. | reverse complement strand
CCGCCGCTGAAGACATCGTTGGAGACGATGACCAGATGTTCGCACTGGGACGCGGCGGCTTCCACGCCGCGCAGGACGGCTTCGACCGTATGCTCCCCTGCCCCCTCGGGGCTGTACAGCTCGTTGGCGGTGAGGTTGCCCAGATCTTCCAGCAGGGCGGTGCCCCGGGCGGGCAGGCGGACAGAAGCGAGGTCCAGCGGGCACTCCGCCGTCTCGAACTGCTTTTGCGCCCGCATGGCCCGGTGCTTTGCCACCCGGGCGGCGCACTCGGCATCCCACACCTGCATGGTGGCAAGATAGGTGCGCGGCAGCGCGGTTTTCAGCACAAGGCTCTCGGCGTACTCGCTCTTGCCGCTGGCCGCGCCGCCGACGACGAGGGTCAGCATTTTTGTCCTCCCTGCGGCGTGTAGGGGGTGAGGCCGCCGTCCGCGAAGGAGTAGCAGTTCTGGTAAACGGCCAGCGCCATATCCCACAGGGGGATGCTGGCCACGGCCCCGATGCCCTCGCCGAGATGGAGCCCGGCGGTGAGCAGGGGCGCTTTGTCCAGGGCTTCCAGCACCAGCTTTGCCGCCGGTTCGGTGGAGCAGTGGCTGGCAAACACGGCCTTTTCCGCGGCGGGGCAGAGCCGCACGGCGCACAGAGCCGCCACCCCGCTGATGAAGCCATCCATCAGAACGGGCACGCCCTCCAGCGCGCCGCCCAGAAAAACGCCGCACAGCCCGGCAATATCAAAGCCGCCGAGCTTGCAGAGTACATCCAGTGGGTCGGCGGGGTCGGGCTGGTTCAGCGCAATGCCCCGCCGGATGGCATCCAGCTTGCGGGCAAGACCTGCATCAGAAAGGCCGGCCCCCCGGCCCGTCATCACCTCCACAGGCTGTCCCAGCAGGACAGCGGCCACGGCGCTGGAGGTAGTGGTGTTGCCAATGCCCATCTCGCCGGTGGCCAGCAGCTGAACACCCGCTGCTTTCCGGGCACGCGCCAGTGCAATGCCCGCCGCAACGGAGTCCACAGCCTGCTGACGGGTCATAGCGGGGCCTTTTGTGAAATCCGCCGTCCCGGCGGCAACACGACAGTTGACCACGCCCGCCACCGGCGCACCCGCCATCCCCAGATCCACGGGTACGACCTCGCAATGCGCCGTCTTTGCCATCTGGCAGACGCTGGTGCGCCGGGCGGCAAGGTTTTCGGCCACGGCACGGGTCACGCTCTGGTCGGTCTGGCTCACACCCTGGGCCACCACACCGTTGTCGGCGCAGAGCACCAGCACGGCCCGGCGGTCAAAATGCAGGTCTGCCGTGCCGGTCAGGGCTGCGGCGGCTTCCAACATGGTTTCCAGTGTGCCCAGCCCGCCCAGCGGCTTTGCCAAGCTGGCCCAATGGGCATGTGCCGCCGCCCGGGCGGTCTCGTCCGGCGGGGTGATGGTGGAAAGAAGCTGTTTCAGTTCAGGTTCCGTCATTTGGTCTGCTCCTTTTGTGTATAACGTGCGGCGGCATCCACGAACCGCCGGGGCAGGGCCGTGCCCGCCCAGTACAAATGCGGGAAGCCCGCATAGAAATGCTCGTTTGCAAAGCCACAGTCCCACTGTTTTCCGTTGGATTTTGCGGCAGTAAAGCCAGTGCCGTTGTCCGTTGAATCCCAGTGGTGGAACTCGTGGACGGGCAGGTGCTCCCCGGCCCGGAACAGCATACTGTCGGCGTGGGCCGTAAGGGCGGCATAGCCAAAGCGCACCAGACGCCCCACCTTGAAGCCCCGCCCCTGCAGAACGCCTGCCATGGGAAAGCGCTTCCCATTGGTATTTTCCAAACTCTGCCCCAGATAAAGGAAGCCCCCGCACTCGGCCACGGTGGGCAGGCCGTTTTCCACAGCCCGGCGCACGGAAGTCCGCATGGAGCGGTTTTCGCTCAATTGCCTCGCATAGAGTTCCGGGTAGCCGCCGGGCAGGTAGAGCCCGCCGATGCACTCCGGCAGAGCAGTGTCATGCAGGGGGCTGAAAAAGCAGAGTTCTGCCCCTGCCGCCTCCAGCGCTTCCAGTGTCTCGGCGTAGGTAAAGCAGAACGCCTCATCCTTTGCGATGGCGATGCGGGTATGGCAAGCCAAAGCTTCCCCCTTGGGGGAAGCTGTCACCGCAGGTGACTGATGAAGGGAGCCAGAACCCAACTTATCCGTCACAGCAAGCAGCCTGTCCCAATCCACCACCAGTGCATCGGCCATTTTGTCAATTTTCTGCTGTAAGTCCACGATCTCCCCGGCGGTTTTCAGGCCGAGGTGGCGGCTTTCGATGGCGGCATCCGGCAGATGGGGCAGATAGCCCAACACCGGCAGGCCGGTCTCCCGTTCCAGCATGGGGGCCAGCAGGCTGTACAACTGCGGGGCGCAGTCATTGAGCAGGATGCCTGCCAGATGGCTGGGCGTGCGAAAGTCTCGCAGGCCCTTGATCTGTGCCGCCAGCGTCAGGCTGGCTCCTTTGGGTGGAACCACCAGCAATACCGGCAGGTTCAGCGTATCAGCCAGGTGCCAGGCACTGGCGGTGTCGCTCACGCCGCCCAGGCCATCGTAAAAGCCCATGGCCCCCTCGCAGACGGCGGCTCCATGCCCGGCGGCGGCCTGCGCGTAAAGGGTGCGCACGGTCTCCGGTGTGGAGAAAAACAGGTCAAGGTTGTGGCTTTCCACCCCCAGCACCGCCCGGTGGAACACGGGGTCAATGTAGTCCGGTCCGCTTTTGAAGGAACAGGGATTCAGTCCCCGCCGCTTGAGTGCTGCCAGCAGGGCGCAGGTCAGAGTCGTTTTGCCGCTGCCGGAACAAGGGGCGGCCACGAGAAACTGGATCATTCGCGTTCTCCTGTAATAAGAAAGATGGGGTTATTGGCCATCAGCAGATGGAGCCTGCCCGCCGGTTTCGTGCGGCTGACGGCAATTTGTGTCACCTCAGCGGAAAGGCCGTGGGCGGTCAGGGCCGCAATGGCGGCGCTCAGGGTCTCTAAGGCAATGGCCGAGATGCAGACGCGGGCGTTCGGATTCTTTTCCAGCACCGTATCCACCACGGCTTCCATGCCGCCCTTGGTTCCGCCGATGAACACGGCATCCGGGGCAGGCAGGTCAGCCAGTGCGGCGGGGGCCCTGCCCTCCACCAGTGTCAAATTGTAAGCGTGAAACTTTTCCCGGTTCTGCCGGATCAGAGCACAAGCTTCCGGGGCACACTCCACGGCGCAGACCCGGCCCCGGGGTGCGGCCAGCGCAAGCTCCACGCTCACACTGCCGGTGCCCGCGCCCACATCCCACAGGATGTCGGTGGGTTTCACGGCCAGCTTTGCCAGCGCCGCCGCCCGTACCTCCTGCTTGGTCATGGGCACCTCGCCCCGGATGAACGCTTCATCCGGGAAACCGGACGCCCGCCGGGGCGGTTGGGGCAGATGCTCAATGAGCAGTACACTCAGGGAAGCAAACTGCTTCTGCGCAAATTCCTGAGCTGTGCCGAAGAAAATTTTCTCCTCCGCCCGGCCCAGGTTCTCCCCCGCCAGCGCATGGGCATCGCCCAGCCCGGCGGCAGTCAGGGCCGCGCAGAGGGTGGCGGGCGTTTCCGTTCCGCCGGTCAGGAAGAACACGGGTCTGCCCCCGGCGGTCAGGCATTCGGCCACCGGGTCGCAGGTACAGCCGTGGGCAGAGACCAGCTTCCAATCCTGCCACGGCCTGCCCACAGCAGCGGCCAGCAGCTGCACGCTGGAAAGCCCGGGCAGCACCCGGCAGGAGATGCCAAAGGCCCGCAGCATGGGCAGCAGTTGGGCAGCACCCGAATAAAACCCGGTGTCACCGCTGTACACGAGGGCGGTTTCGGCCCCCGGGTTCGCGGCCAGCGCGGCAAGGATCTCCTTGGGCTGATACAAAGCCTTCCGGTTTTCGGTGCAGCCCTGCGGCAGCTGCTCCAAAAGGCGCTTCGCCCCCAAGATCAGCTCTGCGTTCTGCAGGACGGCAAGACCCTGTGTGGTCAGGCTTTCGGGCGTGCCTGCGCCCATTCCGATCAATGTGATCATCCCAGCACCTCCCTGCACCGTGCCAGGATCCGCGCGGCGGTCTCTCCCTGCTCTGCCGGGCGGCGGATGACAACGAGCTGGGCCCCGGTGTCCTGCGCAGCCTCGGCCTTTTCGGCAAAGCCGCCCGCCGCGCCGCCGTCCTTGGTGACAAGGAAGCGGATGTGGAACTGCTCCATCAGCGCCCGGTTCAGCGCATAGGAGAATGGCCCCTGCATAGCAATGATATTTTTGTGGGGAATGTTTGCCCCCTCGCAGGCGGCGATACCGTCCCGGGTGGGCAGCACACGGGGGAACAGCCGCTCCGGCTCCAGCACGGCAAAGGCAGAAAGCTCCTTTGCCCCGGTGGCAAGCAGGATATTGCCCTGCATCCGAGTCAGAAATTCCGCAGCATGAGCGGCTGAAGCGAATACCATGCTCCCGGCAGGCAGCGGGCTCTCGGCCCGGAGCAGACGGTGATATTCAATGCCCGCTGTTTTACAGGCGGTGCGGATGTTTTTGGTGGCATCCACGGCGTAGGGGTGGGTAGCATCCACGCAGAGGTCTGCCCCCTGCAAAAGAGTGGTCATCTCCTCCGGTGTCAGCCGCCCGCAGTGGACGGTGATCCCGGACATCTCTCCCTGCTCCTCGGCCCCCAGCGGCGTGGCGACACTGACCAGAACCTCGGCCCCCAGTGCGGCCAGTTCCCTGGAAAAGACGCGGCCCTCGGTCGTACCGCTGAACACGATCACCTTCATGCGTGGTACCCCCGCGGCGTGACCATCCGCCCGCTCAGCTGTTTTGTTGCGGCGTTGCCGATGTATACGGTGGTAAACATATCCACCGGTGTGGCTTCCAGCCCGGCCAGCGTCAAAACGCGGCTGGTCTGGCCCTCACGGCCAATGTTCCGCACGATGCCGCAGACGGTCGCAGGTGCTTTGCCATTTTCCATCAGAATGCGCACCGCCCGCGCCAGATAGTCCGGCCTACCCTTAGAAGAAGGATTGTATAGTGCAATGCAAAAATCTCCCATAGCCGCCGCCGCCAGCCGTTTCTCGATCACGGCCCAGGGTGTGAGCCGGTCGGAGAGGGAGAGCACACAGAAATCATGGGCCAGCGGAGCCCCTAACACAGCCCCGCCGCTCAGGGCGGCGGTCAGGCCGGGCACTACCTCCACGGTCACCTCCGGGTAGCCCTCGGCCAGCTCCAGCAGAGGACTTGCCATGCCGTACACGCCCGCGTCACCAGAGCAGACCAGTGCCACGGTCTTACCAGTCCACGCTGTTTCCAGCGCCCAGCGGCAGCGGTCGATCTCCTTGGTCATTCCGGTGGAATAGTAGGTTTTGTCCGGGAAATAGGGGCGCACGAGCTCCAGATAGACCGTATAGCCGCACAGCACCTCGGCTTGCGTTAAGGCGCTCTGCGCCTGTGCGGTCAGAAACTGGGGATCGCCGGGGCCAAGCCCGACCACGAACACGATTTTAGACATACTGCCACCTCCAATCCGGGGCAAAGGGGCGCAGCGCCAGCGCAAAGGTCACGCCGCCGCCCGCCTGTTTCGGGAGAAAGATTCTGCCGTCCGCTGCCAACACCGCCGCCCGCTCGCAGACATTGTCCACGCCGGTCACGCTCTGCACGAAGGGCGAGGGGGTGAACCGGCCGGGGGCGTTCTGCAGCTGTTCGGCAGAGTAAAACTGCACCGGCCAGCCATGGATCCTGCAAAATTCCAGCAGGCCGGGCTCGTCGGCTTTCAGGTCGATGCTGGCCGCCGCCGTGACGCACTCCGCGGCAAGGCTGTGGGTCGCACAGAACTGCACAAAGGCTGCTTCCAGCCGATCCGTGCGGGTGCCCCGCCTGCACCCGATGCCTAGCACGCCGACGCGGGGCACAAGGTGCAGCGCCTCTCCCGCCGGGAAGAGGGTCAGGGCAAAGTCCGCACTTTCCTGCGTTTGGGCCGGAATGACCCCCGCCGGGGCCTGCCCAGCGATGGGAAACGCCGACCAGAACGATACCGGCTCTCCAGCCAGCAGTTTACCGCTGACGCATTTGATGCGGCACGGTTCCAACACCCTGCAATTTTGATGCCTGGCCCACTCGTCCACGGCAAACACACCGTTGGCATCGGTGGCCGTGGTGATGACCGGCACCGCCCCGCAGACTGCCGCCAGTGCTCGGGCCAGGTCATTGGCACCGCCCAGATGGCCGGAGAGAAGCGGCACCGCAAAGCGGCCGCACTCGTCCAGCACCACCACGGCGGGGTCGCTGGCCTTGTTCTGGCAATGGGGGGCGATGGCCCGCACCGCAATGCCCACAGCCCCCACAAAAATCAGGGCATCGCTCCGTGCAAACTGTGCGGCAGTCCATTCGGCAAGGCCAGGCCCACCATGACCGCAGCGGACCACGGTGCCGGGCAGGGCGGTGGAAAGCTTTTGGGCCAGTGCCAGACCCTTTTCCGTAAAGGCGAGATAAGCGCGGGTCATCGGGCTTCCCCCTTACGGAACTCGGTGGTGAAGGTCGGGTCATAGAGCTTGCTCCGCTCGTATTGGGTGCCCAGAAAATCCCCCACCACAATGAGGGCCGTCTTGGTGATGCCGTTGGCACGGGTGCGTTCGGCCAGCGTTCCAACGGTACAGCGCACGATTTTCTGTTCCGGCCAGCTGGCCTTATAGACCACGGCGGCGGGGGTATCCTGCGTGTAGGCCCCCTGCAGCAACGCCTCCTGTACCTTATCGATGAGCCCGATGGAGAGGAAGATCACCATGGTCGCCCCATGGGCGGCAAGGCTGGCCAGCTTCTCCCTTTCGGGCACCGGGGTACGGCCCTCCATCCGGGTGATGATGACAGTCTGACTGACGGTGGGCAGGGTATACTCGGCGTTCAGTGCCGCCGCCGCCCCGCAGAAGCTGGAAACGCCCGGGGTATCATCATAAGGGATGCTGTCGGCATCCAACGCATCCATCTGCTCCCGGATGGCACCATACAGGCAGGGGTCGCCGGTGTGGAGCCGTACGGTGGTTTTCCCGGCGGCTTCCATCCGGCGCATCACATCCAGCACCTGTTCCAGTGTCATCTCGGCGCTGTTATAGATAGCGCATTCCGGTTTTGCCAGCCCCAGCAGGGCCGGGTTGACCAGACTGCCTGCATAAATGATGCAGTCCGCCCCCTGTAACAAAGCCGCGCCCCGCTGTGTGATAAGGTCGGGTGCGCCGGGGCCTGCGCCTACAAAATGTACCATCTCAATGCTCCTTCCATTCATTCAGCAATTGTTCTGCCATCTCGGTCTGGCCCAGCGGGCCGTGCTGATTGGAAAACAGCACCGCACCCACCCGGAACATCCCTCCGGCCCGCCGGTCAAGGTGAAGCTGGATGGCCCCCAGCAGGCTTCCCAGCACCGGGGCCCGAAGATTCACCCCGTCCAGAATTTCGAGACAGGCATCGGTGGTGGCGGCGTTCATCAGGGCGGCGCAGGTCTCCCGGCTGGCCCCGCAGAGCGCCGCATGGGTGCAGAACAGTTCAGTGCGGCAGTCAGCGGTGTGGGAGTGGGTGTTCATAATGCCGCCTGCCACCTTGACCAGCTTACCCACATGGCCCACCAGAAGCACCTCTTCAAAATGGGCGGCGGCGGCCATGTCCAGCGTATCGCCGATAAAATTCGAGGTTTTCACCACCGGAATTTCGTTAAACTCCGGGTATGTTTCGTGCAGATAATTCAGCCCGTAATTGCCAGGAGCCAGGATGAGCCGCTTCGGGCTTCCGGCCCGGAGCACTGCCTGATTCATTTCCAGCTGGATGGTATCCAGAATGGCCTGCTGGCTCATGGGCTCCACAATGCCGCTGGTGCCCAGCACCGAAAGCCCGCCCTCGACCCCGATGTGGGGGTTGAAGGTACGCCTGGCTACCTCCTCGCCGCCCTCAATGGAGATGGTCACGGAAAAGCCGCCGGCATAGCAGGCGCTCTCGGCTTCCTTTCGCAGGGCCTCGGCGATCATCTGCCGGGGCACATGGTTGATGGCGGCTTCACCCACCGGCTGGTCAAGACCGGGCCTGGTCACACGGCCCACACCTTTACCGCCGGAAATGCGGATGTCAATGGTATCGGGCAGTAACTCCACAGTGGCAATGACAGGCAGACCGGTGGTCACATCCACATCATCGCCGCCATCCTTCTCAATGGCGCACTCGGCACCGGTTCCGGTGCTGATGGTACGGCAGTACAGCGGGGCTACCTCCACCACGATGCCCTTGGGCGTGCGCAGGGCGACGCTCTCGGGGGCATGGCCCGTCAGCAGAAGCCGGGCGGCACCCGCCGCTCCCAGCGCCGCACAGGTGCCGGTGGTATATCCGCACCGAAGCAGCTTCTGCCCGCTGCGGATATAGTGCTCAAACTTGGGCTTGGCGGGCTTTTCGGGGCCGAACACGGCCTCGTACTGCTCTTTGGTCAGGCTGTACAATGCCCGGATATTCTCCGGGACAAAGGCTTCCTTCGGAGGCAGGATACCCGAGACACTGTGCGGGAACACACAGACCACCACGTCGGAAATTTTCTGCGCCATGTCCAGCTCGTGCAGGCTGACAATGACGGCCAGCCCCTGCTCATGGGCCAGCTTTTGCAGAATGGTCAGCAGCTCGATCTTGCCCTTGATGTCCAGAAAAGAGGTAGGCTCGTCCAACAGCAAAACTTTTGGCTGCTGGCAGATGGCCCGGGCCAGCAGGATACGCTGGCGCTGGCCGTCGCTGATGCAGTTAAAGTCCCGGTCGGCAAGCTGGGCCGCCCCCACCAATTCCAGCGCGTCCCGCACGGCCTGATTGTCGGCATCGGACAGGATGCCCAGCCGCCCGGTATAGGGGATGCGCCCGGCAGCGGCAAATTCAAAGCAGGTGGTCAGCTCGGTGCGGCGGGTATGGGGCAGCATCAGGGCCAGCTTCCGGGCCCGGGCGTTGCCGGTATAGGTGGTCAGATCCTCGCCCTCCAGCAGAACCGCACCACGCATAGGGGCCC
>CALDLZ010000179.1 GCA_937915335.1 uncultured Faecalibacterium sp. | reverse complement strand
CACGGGTGACATTCCGGGTCAGGGCGTAGGTGACAACAGTACCGGCCAGGCACCAGGGCACCAGCTTGTCAGCCAGCTCCAGCGCACGGTTCTCGGTGCTGGACTTCAGCTTCTCGGATTCCTCGATCATGGAAACGATCTTGTCGTAGCGGTTGGCACCGCCTGCGGCAGTAGCGGTCAGGACGCACTCGCCCTCCTCCACCACGGTACCGGCATAGACGGTGGAGCCCTCCACCTTGCGCACCGGCATGGATTCGCCGGTCAGGGCGGCCTGGTTCACCATGGCCTCACCCTCGATCACGGTGCCGTCCAGCGGGATCATGTTGCCGGAACGCACCACGATCTCATCGCCGGGCTGGACCTTGGTCAGGGGCACCAGGACCTCGGTGCCCTGGCTGCGCACCCAGACCTTATCCACGTTCAGGGCCATGCTGCGGGCCAGATCGTCCAGGCTCTTCTTGCGGGTCCACTCTTCCAGCAGGGAGCCCAGGTTCAGCAGGAACATGACAGACCCGGCGGTGCTGAAGTCGCCGCGCAGGACGGAAACGCCGATGCTCAGTGCATCCAGCACCTCGACCTCCAGCTTGCGGTGCCACAGGCACTTGATGCCCTTCCAGACAAAGCTGAGGGAGCGGAACGCCGTGTAGGCGGCACGGATGGGGGCCGGCAGGAAGAACTTGCGCAGGTAATGACCCACCACCAGATTGTACATCTTGCTCTGGTATTCCTGGTTGATCTTGCGGCTGTCGGCGCTGGTGACCAGTGCGTCCAGTTCGGGATCGTCGAACTTGTAGGCGGCCAGTGCCCTGACGGCATCGGTACGCTTGCCAGTGTAGGTGATGACCACGTCGCCGGTGCGCTCGTAGACCACGGCCTTATCAATGGTGTCCTGGTTGTTCAGCCAGGCTTCCAGAACATCGGCACGGTGCAGGGTCATCCGCACATTGCAGACATGCACGCGGATGCGGCCCTTGCCTTCATGTAAGATTTGACATTTCATAATTGTACCTTCCTCGCCCTCTCCGTCAATGCTATCGCATTGCCACCTCTCCCAAAGGGAGAGGCGATTGTTCTCCTAGATAGCATACTGCAAAACTCAGATGGGTCGGCTCCCCCCTTGGGGGAGCTGGCGCAAAGCGCCTGAGAGGGCATATTCTCAAAAGAAAGAGCCGCCCGCAGGCGGCTCTTGGGCTGTTACGCTTACTCCTCGGTCTTTTCAGCAGTCTCGGCGGCTGCATCCTCGATGACAGCGGCCTCAGCCTCGGCAGCGCGGGCCTCGTTGATGGCCTTCGCGTCGGCCAGGATATCACCGGCCTGCTCCTGAACCTTGTTCACGGTCTCCATAGTGGAGTCCTTCATACGCAGGACAGCAGCGGTGGTCTGGGTGTAGACCTTCTTGGCATCCTTGCTGGACAGGATCTTAAAGCCGGCAGAACCGAACAGGGTGCCAGCAGCGAACAGAGCAACTTTCTTCATATCGATCATCGTAATATACCTTCCTTGCAGTTAGACTTGTATGGCCCGAAACGGGCCGGTTTGAGGGAGCGGAACGCTCCATGTTTCTGCCGCTATTGTAGCACGAAATTTGGAAAATGCAAGCAGTTTGCATAAAGTTTATATATGCAAACTTTTTCTGATAGTTTGTTATAATTGACTATCTCTACGTTGTTTTTTGCGTCAAACCGGCGTTTGTAAATGCGAACCAACTGAGAAACTATCGCATTTGCACACCCCATACCAGCCAAAGGTAGGCATAGCCTGTCAGAACAGCCGCCAGCGTGAAGGGCACCCCGATGCGCACAAAGTCTTTGGTGCGCACCTCCTCGCCCTGTCTGCGCAGGATGCCGATGGCCGCAATGTTGGCCGAAGCGCCGATGGGGGTCAGGTTGCCGCCCAGGGTCGCGCCCGTGAGCAGGCCGAAATAGAACAGCTCAGGCGGGAAGCCCGCACCGCCGTTCATCAGGGCGGCGATGCCCTGCACTACCGGCAGCATGGTGGCCACATAGGGGATGTTGTCGATGAAGGCCGACAGCCCCACCGAGACGAACACCAGCAGGGTATAGAGCCGGAAGGGGTCATCGCCTGAGAGGGCATAGAACAGCTGGGCAGCGGCATCGATGACCCCGGCCTTGCTGATGCCGGCGATCAGGATGAACAGCCCGAACAAGAGCAGCAGGGTGTCACAGTCCAGCTCCTGAACCACCAACTGGAGCGGCGCAAGGGAACGGCGGCGCAGGCAGGCGCGAACCACCCCAAACAGGCAGATGCCCACACAGACCAGGCCGCTGCGCAGGTCATAGAGGGCCAGCGGCAGCCCACCCACGGGCCGGGGCAGGAAAGAAGCCGCAATGAGCAGGCCGACCGTCAGCAGCATCAGGGCCGTGGGCACATCGTCGGTGACTTCGGTCTCGACCGCGGCAGAGACAGGCTGTGTCTGGTGCCGGAACAGGAACAGCAGCACACCCAGGGAGGCCAGTGCCCCCAGCTCCACCCCGAAGAAGATGCCGGGCCTGCCCTCCATCCAGAAGAAATCGAAAAAGTTCATCCCGGCAAAGCCGCCCAGCAAGATACTGGTGGTATCGCCCACGAGGGTGGCGGCCCCCTGCAAATTGGAGGACACCGCAATGGCAATGAGCACCGGCACCGGGGAGATCCTGAGCTTGCGGGCAATGGCAAGGCCCACCGGGGCCACCATCAGCACGGTGGCGACATTGTCCACAAAGGCGCTGATGACCCCGGCGAAGAGGGCCAGCATACAGACGGCCCACTTCACGTTGGGCACCCGCACGATCAACAGCTCTGCCAGCCGGGCGGGCATTCTGCTCTCAATAAAGAGGGAGACCGTGCCCATGGTGCCCGCCATCATCAACAGGACATTGAAATCCACGGCCTGGGCCGCGTCCAGCAGGGTGAAATCCCACAGGCCCGCCATGCCCCGCGCCAGAAATAAAACGGCCCCGCCCAGCGCGGCAAAGGGCCGGTGCTGCGGCAGGGCCAGCATCAGGATGTAAGTCAGCAGAAAAACGATCAATGCAGGGAGCATACGCATTCCTCAGCTTTCGGTTTTGGTGTCGGTGTCTTCGTCGATGATCCGGTAGCCAACGCCCAGCTCGTTCAGGATATAGGTATTGTGGCCGGGCACGCTGCCCAGTTTTTTGCGGATGTTTGCCATGTTGACCTGCAGCTTCTTGGTGCTGCCGCAGTCGGTATCGCCCCAGATGGCCCGCACGATGGAGGCGTAAGTCATCACCCGGCCCGCGTGCTCAGAAAGGAAAGCCACGATGTTGTATTCGGTCTGGGTCAGCTTGACCTCCTCGCCGTCCACGAACACTTTGCGGCGCTCATAGTTGATTTCAAGGCCCTGCGCCCGGAACACGCCGCCGGGCATCCCGTTCAGTACGCCGAAGCGGTTCATCCGTAAGGCGGCCCGCACCCGGGCCAGCAGCTCGCCGGTGCCAAAAGGTTTGGTGATGTAATCATTGGCCCCCAGATCCAGAGCCTCGATCTTGTCCTGCTCGGTGGTGCGGGCCGACAGCACGATGATGGGGGTCAGGAACTTCTGCCGCACAAAGCGGATGAGCTCCAGACCGTCCCGGTCGGGCAGGCCCAGATCCAGGATGATGAGGTCGGGGTTATGGGAGGTGAACAGAGTCTGGCCCATGCCACAGGTGTTGGCCACCAGCGCCTGATAGCCGTTGGTCTCCAGCAGGGTCTCGATAAAGCTGCAGATATTGGCTTCGTCCTCTACGACCAGAACTTTGAACTTGTTATTGCTCATCTTCATTTTCCTCCGTCTCAATAGATTCCGTTTCCAGCCAGAACCGGATGGTGGTGCCCTCGCCTACCTTGCTCTCGGCCTGGATCTCGCCGCCGTGGGCCTTAACGATAGCGGCGCACACCGAAAGCCCGATGCCCATGCCGTGCTTACCGCTGTCAGCGGCGGCATCCGGGGGCATCACGCCGGAAAACAGGGTCCGCAGGCGCTCCTTCGGGATGCCGCAGCCGTCATCCGAAACCTCGAACACGGCCCGGCTGCCCAGTGTGAACACCCGCAGGGTCAGCGTTGTCATGCCGTCAGCGTGGACGGCGGCGTTTTCCAGCAGGTTTGTCAGCACCTGCGAGATCAGCATCGAATCCATGGGAATGACGATGAAGCTGTCGGGCAGGTCAGTGGTGACATGTACCTTGGGGTAACGCTTCTGAAACCGAACCAGCACGCTGTCGATCAGCTCATCCAGTACGGTGGGGGTCTTTTGCACGGCGACCTGCCCGCCGTCGAAGCGGGTGACGGACAGCAGGTTCTCTACCATCCGGTTCAGCCACTGGGCATCGGAACAGGCTTCGCCAAGAAGTTTTAATTTTTGCTCTTTTTCCAGATTGTCATAGTTTTCGATGACCGTGGAGCAGGCTCCGTAAATAGAGGTAAGGGGTGTGCGCAGGTCATGGGAGACGGCCCGCAGCAGGGTGGCCCGCATTTTCTCGGTCTCGCTCTCCATCCGCAGCTGCTCCTGCTTTTTGATGCGGGTGGTCAGGGTGCTGGTCATAATGGCCACCACCAGCATCACGATGCCCGAAAACAGGTTTTCCGGCAGGGTGAAGTTGAAGGCGAAGTAGGGCGAGCGGAACGCGAAGTTGACAGCCAGTACACCGATGAGGGAGGCGGCCACGCCCCATAAATAACCATCAGTATACATTGAAATCAAAAAAACGGCCAGAACAAATACCATCGATGCAACACCGTCGATGCGGCCCGTGAGCTGCTGTGTCCCGGCCACGAGGGCGCAGGCGGCGCAGAGCACACCGGCCAGAACCAGCGCGTCATGCCAGCGGGTCTTCTGATTCATGGGGGTCCCTCCATATCTATTCTACTCCAAATTAAAAGTATACCATACTTTTCCTAAAGATACAGTAAAGGTAGGAGAGAAATTCCACCCACAGGCACAGAATGGCAAAAAGCATGGATTCTTTTGGGGATTTATGCTATTATAGGAAAGAGAGCGTTCGCTCAGGAATAGGATAAAACGAAACGTTTCGATATAAGGAGAAGAGAACGATGGGAAAATATTTTGGGACTGACGGCTTCCGCGGTGAAGCAGGTGTTGTGCTGACAGCTGACCATGCCTATAAGGTGGGCCGTTTCCTGGGCTGGTATTATGGGATGCTGCGCCAGCGCAATGGTGACACCGAGCCGCCCCGCGTCGTCATCGGCAAGGACACCCGCCGCAGCTCTT
>CALDLZ010000178.1 GCA_937915335.1 uncultured Faecalibacterium sp. | reverse complement strand
ATATTGCAATTCTCTGCATCATTTGCATACAGTGTAATACCTTGCAACGGTTATCCAGCAGTTCCGGTGTGCAAAAAGTGTGCAAAAATGTGCAGACGGGCAAAACGAAGCCCAATGGACAAATCAATCATCGGTTTTATGGCAGGGTTTTAGGACATCCGAACAGACACTATTTAATTATTTAATATAGAAATGAGGTTTACCATGAACAAACTGCTTTCCTGCCGCTTCAATATGGACACCAACCGGGTAGAAGCCCGGTTCACAGATGGCTCCACCGTTGCTATCGACTGTATCGCCGTTGAGGAAGAGTACGGTGACACCCCGGCACAGCGGGCAGAACTGGACTGGCTGCTCTACAACAAGCCCTTGGAGTACGCCCAACTTGTGCTGGGTGGAGAGATAGAGCATTATCTGTCACTAGGATGTGACCATGGCAGACTTGAGGATTGATGATTCAGCAGCTGTTCGCAAAAAATTAAAGAATCATCTTTGCAAAGACCATTGCTATTTGCGCCCAAATCGAATATAATATAGATAGGAAAGCGGACGTCATTCCGCTGGTGTGGCTGACACCTAAAATCCGATCTGATGCAGGACGTAAGGGCCTGAGGCTGGCGGGCAGCGATAAAACCCGAAAGCGATGCAGGACGTAGGGGCCTGAGGTTGGCGGACAACGATAAAATCAGTCGCAAGGGGCATCGGACAGCACCACGGTGTTGTAGATGTCCCTTTTATTTTGTAAAAATGCAAAGGAGCGCAGAATCAACTATGACGAAAAAAGAAGCACTGTCCATCGTTTTTTCCTGTGCGCCGTTGTATAAAGAAAATCTGGTGGACAGAAGCCTACTGTTCATCACCACGGACAAACACAAGAATGTCCACTGTCTGGAAGTCACATTTGACATTGGCAACTTTTTGCACATGACAGGCTTTAAGCTTCGGAAACCCGGCATCAATGCCCGACACTTTTTCAATCTGTGCTATGACAAGCGTCTGATCGAAGCGGACTTTGAATTTTCCGCAGACGGAACCACCGAAATGAAAATGCGGGTTCTGCCCAGTCTGATGAAGAAGAATCTCTCTGCCAAAATGCTGGGCGATTACAACATGAGCCAGCCCAAGCTATACACCGACAAAATCGCCGGTTCCCTCAGTGCTTGCATGGGGTTTGTCCGGGATGGCGGCGAAGGCCGTTTCGTACCCAACACGGTGCTGGAAGGCGATATCCGAACCAAGGTGAAGGCTGCTGACCGAATTATTGCTACATATCGCAAGAGCCGCAGCGAGGAACAGTATTCAGAGATCGTATTCACAGCAAAGAAGGTCGAATGGGAAAAAATCGTTCTCCCCGATGAATACAGCTATCTTGTCTTGCCTGAATAACAAAAGAATGCCCGCCCACCGATAGCTGGTCATGCCGCTATCCTCTATGGATATTATACTCCTTTGGTGAAGGATTGCAAGGCAAGACGGATCTGCATTCAACAAATCACTGGCTTTGCCCAACTTGTGCTGGGTTGAGAAATCGAGTATTGCCTTTCCCTTGGTTGTGACTATGGTAGGCTAGAAGATTGATTTCATCCATACAGCTCACAAATTTATAAGTCGCTTATAAATTAGCCAATATCTTGTTGTTTCCATGCTGCTCTCCTATAATAACATCCGAAAAGACCGATCGGTCGTTTGAAACTCGAATTGGAGGCTGTCATTATGAATGAATCTGTAAAGAAGCTGCTGAAAGAGAGTATGTGGGACTTGGCGACCTGTGCAAACGGTGAACCGAATGTTGTACCTGTCGCATTCAAGGATGTGACCCCGGACGGCAAGCTGGTGGTGGGCGATGTGTTCCTTGACACTACCCTGAAGAATCTGACTGCAAACGGCGGCAAAATCGCCATCTCGGTCTACGATGCAAAGACTCTGGAAGGCTACCAAATCAAGGGCGTTGCCGAGTACGTCACCGAAGGCGAGGTCGTCAAGACCTTTAAGGCGATGGTCGAACAGATGTTCAACGGTGGTGCTACCGCAAAGGGTGCGTTGATTATCACTCCCGAAAAGGTCATTGTCACCACTCCCGGTGCAGACAACAAGAAAGAGCTGTAATGCAGCCAGCGGACACGGATTCTCCCTACCGTGTCCGCTTTTTTCTGCTTATAAATTTCATAGTAACTTTCACATGGCTCTGTAATCTGCTAAACTAAGAGTCAAGGGAGGGAATACCATGTATCAGAAGAAACTTGAAAAAGACATTCGCTGCCCTCTGGAATACGGTTTAAGTGTATTTGGCGGCAAATGGAAGTCCCGTATCATCTGCGTTCTGGCCGCAAAAGAAACGCTGCGGTATAGTGAACTGCGCAAAGAGATGGCCAATATTACAGATGCCGTGCTTGCAACCACACTTAAAGAACTGATCGCAGACGGCATCATTGTCCGGCAGTCCTATGATGAGATTCCGCCGAGGGTGGAATATTTCCTGACGGAAAAGGGAAAGTCCGTTGTTCCGATTCTGCAAAGCATCTGTCACTGGTCTGGTATTTTTTACAAAGAAGAAACCGACACACCGCTGTCCCAGTGCCAGCGGTGCGATTACCGATAAGAATGGAGAAGTTTGATGCTAAAGTATACGGAAAATAAATGTTTTACGCAGGAGCAGGTGCAGCAGTTGTTCCTTTCGGTGGGCTGGGTGTCCGGTCAGTATCCGCAGCGGCTTTACAAGGCCCTGATGCACTCTTCCACGGTGCTGACTGTTTGGGACGGTGACAAGCTGGTTGGCTTGATTCGTGCGCTGGATGACAGCGAAATGCTGGCACAGATTCACTATGTGCTGGTACATCCTGATTATCAGGGACAGGGCATTGCCGGAGAGATGCTGGAGCGCATCAAAGAAAAATATAAGAATTATTTGTATATCGAAGGGATGCCAGAGGACGAAAAGAATGTCCCATTCTACGAAAAACACGGCTTCCAGCGGATGGAACATGGTGCGGCCATCCAAATTTGCAACTATTCTGATAAACGCTAAAAGGAGATTCAGCTATGAAAATCGCAGTTCCTTACGAGAGCGGTCAGGTGTTTCAGCACTTTGGCCACTCTCCACAGTTCAAAATCTATGACGAAGAACACGAC
>CALDLZ010000177.1 GCA_937915335.1 uncultured Faecalibacterium sp. | reverse complement strand
CTATTTTTCCCGCCGCAAGCGTCAATTTATCATGCCAATTCCGTGCGAATGGTAAATTCACGCGGAAGGTTATAAATTTTTTCTTTCAAAAATGCCGGATAAAAGCATTCATCTTTCAATCTATCGAATGCTATCCATTCAAATGTATGGGTAAGCTGACCTTCTGTTTGGGTAAAGACCTCACCTTTTTTCTGCAGATTTGTATCTGAGATGTCCATCAGGAAGTAGATGCACAATTCGTGATATTTAAGTTCGTCTGCATCCTTCGTGAAAAAAGCCTGATCAAACCACAACGGGCGGAGAATTTTCATACTTATACCGAGTTCTTCCTGAATTTCTCGTGCCACCGCTTGCTCCGCCGTTTCTCCCATCATCACTCTTCCACCCGGCAGAGAGTAATATGGCTTCTGCGTATTATGGTGCATTGCCAAGATTCTTCCGCTATCAATTATGATTGCGCAAACTCGATAGTTGAATTTTACACTGCCAATTTTGAAAGAAATATCCACTTCTGTCACATCCTTTCTCAACTTCAAATCTCCTGATTTACCCTTCCCACTGCTCCACAGTTTCCAGGCTGTCCTGCTCGACATGGCAGAGCAGGAACATCACCCGCACACCTGCGGCTTTCGCCTCGGTCTGCACCGTTCTAAACTCCAGCTGTGTGCTGATATTCGGCCGCACTCGGCAGCCTCAAATTCTTTGCACCGGCCGGTATTCTTGACATGGACGGTTTCCACGATGCCATTTACATCCACACGGGCAAGCCATACACGTCCATAGAAATCACCAGGAATGCAATGCTGTGGACATCATGGTAGATGCCTCCTCACTTTTTGAGCAATTCCAACGCCTTATCCATGGGCACACAGTCGGCATAGCATTCCGGCCAGAGGAACTCATTGTAATAGCGGTAGCTCTGTTCTCCTGTCATGTACTCATTGTCCTGCGTGGAATTGGCATAGGCAGGGACGATCATATGAAAATCGTGCTCAAAGCCTGCTTCTATCGTTGCATTGATGCAGAAGTCAGTCATGATGCCGCAGACCATCACATCTTTTTCACCCTTTGCGGTCAGATACTCCAGCAGACCGCTTTCTTTCTTGAAAGCGTTGCATACGGTCTTGACGAACCGTTTTTCGGTCGGCAGCGGAGCAAACTCAGAGTAGACCTCAAACTCATCATCCCCGATGGAGAAACCTGTGCCGGGCCCATCGTCATGTTGAACATAGACAACTTCTATTCCCTGTTCGCGGGCGGTTCGGATCAGCTTTTTGATGTTGCTGACAAGCTTTTCAAACGCATACAAGCGTTCATCCACGATCCCCTTCTGTGTATCCACAACCAGTAAAACCATATGATAGCCCCTCCTGTTTTTCTTTGGTTCCATCCTACCACAGGTCGCCGGTTTCTGCAAGCAGAACCGAAAAAGTCCAAGCCCACACTCATATAGTACAGTAATCTTTTTTATCCTGTACCTGAGGAGGGGTCATTATGCTGCTGACACTGCTGCAATTTTTCGCCACAAAATTTCTGGTGCTGGCTCTGCATCTGGAAGCGGGAAGCTTTCCCAAACCGCTCAGCGCCCGAGAGGAAATTGAAACTTTTGCGGCTCTGCGGGCCGGGGATGCCTCTGCCCGTGAAAAGCTCATTCGGCACAATCTGCGACTGGTGGCCCATGTGGCAAAAAAATACTACGCCCAGCCCGGCGACCAGGAGGATTTCATTTCCATTGGCACCATCGGGCTGATGAAGGCAGTGGACACCTTTGACACCACCCGCAAGGCACGGTTCTCAACGTATGCCAGCCGGTGCATTGAGAATGAACTCCGCATGCACTTCCGGCGGGAGCGAAAAAATGCCACGACTGTCTCCCTGCAGGAAACGCTGGAAGCTGGCAGGGAGGACAGTGCGCTGACCCTCTCGGACGTATTGCAGGATGGTTTCTGCATGGAAGATGCCTGTGAGCAGCAGGATGATGCCCGGCGGCTGCGCAGGCTGATCGAGGGCCTGCCCGCCCGGGAGCGCAAGCTGATTTTACTGCGATATGGTCTGGCAGGTCAGCCACCGCTGACCCAGCTGGAGACGGCACAGCTGCTCCAAATCAGCAGAAGTTACGTTTCCCGGCTCGAAACACACGCACTGGAATTACTGCGCAAGGGTTGGTATTCCTGACAGCACTTGCGTACCGCGACGGGATATGGTAGGATGAAGAGGGCAAACCGTATCCACTTCTATATATGAAATTGAGTCCCTGCAATTTTTCCGCCGTGTAAAACGTATCCTGATTAAAGTGGTTTCCATCACTTTTCGATGAACGCTCTTCACTTGCAGACAGGAGGAAAACCATGAAAGTATCCGCTGATTATCGTGCGCTTGCACTGAACGCCTTGCACGGCAAATGGAAAACCGCCATTCTTGCCGGTCTGATCGCCAGCGTGCTGGGTGCCAACATTGTGGGCAGCACGGGCAATATCACGTCCCGCATGAGCCAGAGCTCCAGCGGCGGCACCCCGAACTATGCCGGGATCTTCACCAATGGCAGCGGCAGAGCACTGGCCGTCCTCGTTGTCTGTATTCTCGTCTGGGCGGTGTTCACCCTCATTGTAGGCGGTGCGGCACAGCTGGGTTATGCCCGGTTCAACCTGAATCTGGCGGATGGCAAAGACGCCGCCCTTGCCGACCTCGCTTCCCAGAAGCACCGCCTATGGGATGGCTTCTGCATGAAGTTTCTGCGGGGACTCTATACGGCGCTCTGGACCCTGCTGCTGTTCTTCCCCGGTGTGGTAAAGGCTTACAGCTATGCCATGACTCCCTACATTATGGCCGAGCACCCCAGCCTAACTGCCAACGAGGCCATCACAGAATCCCGGCGCATTATGGACGGCAACAAGTGGCGGTTATTCTGTCTTGATGTCAGCTTTATTGGTTGGGAGCTGCTCTGCATCCTGCCCATGCTGATCGGCTTCTATGTCGTCTTTACGTTCACCCACTCGGCAGAGGCTCTCATTATTCTGATGGTCCTGCTCTCTATCCCGCTGGGGGCCGGGTTCTTCTTCCTGCGCCCCTATGAGGAAGCGGCCTGGGCGGTCTTTTACCGGGATATCACCACCACGCCGTCCGACACCGAGGAAACATGGGAATGAAAAGCATCGCTTACTACCATCTGCCCGGACTGTTTGAGTTCTACGAGCTTTACCGCCTGTTCCTGCCCCTTTACCGGGAGCACCGGGAGTATTTTTATGACTGGTGCGAGATCAGCTCTATCTACGGTGCCCCGGCGGACTGCATCTGGGGCGGGGGCCGGGTGGAGGACGGAACGCAGAACGCCAGAGAGGTGCTGGCTCTGACGCAGGAATACGGCGTTTCCGCCCGGCTGACCTTCAGTAACTCCCTGCTTCGGGAAGCGCACCTTTCTGACCGGAAATGCAACGCCCTCTGCAAGCTGTTCGCACAGGCGGGCGGGGTGCAGAACGGTGTTATCGTCCACTCTGATCTGCTGCTGGACTACCTGAAGCAGCATTTCCCGAAGTTCTATTTTGTCTCTTCCACCACAAAAGTCCTGACGGACTTTTCCCAGCTCTCCGCAGAACTCCGCCGGGAAGAGTTCCGCTATGTCGTGCCGGATTTCCGGTTAAATAAGGCCTTTGACGCATTGAATACCCTGTCGGATGCCGAAAAGGACAAGGTGGAGTTTCTCTGCAATGAATGTTGCTGGTTCGGCTGTACCGACCGCAGACGCTGTTACGAGACCGTCAGCCGCAAAAATCTGGGCGAGGACTGCCCCGAGCACCATTGCTCCGCCCCGGGTGCCGAGGAGGGATACCGCTTTTCCAAGGCAATGCAAAGCCCCGGCTTCATCAGCTTAGCTGACATCCAGAAGCGCTACCTGCCCATGGGCTTCTCCAATTTCAAAATCGAGGGCCGTGGGTTGGGCAGCGCGCTGGTTCTGGAGTTTCTGCTCTACTACCTGACAAAGCCGGAGTATCAAATCAACGTCCGGGAAGCCATTTACCTGGATAATATGCTCGATTTATTCTGAATGCCGTCTTGCGGCGGCGTTTCGTTGTGGTATAATCGACAAGTGTGGAGCGTGTGCCGCGATCACACGCCATCAATCCAAAGTCAGGAGGATAAAATCGTATGGAATTCACTCGGCTCGTTGCAGAACGCTATTCCTGCAAAAAATTTGGCACCGAAAAGGTGGATGCCGCCAAGCTCAATACCATTCTGGAAGCAGGCCGTCTGGCCCCTACCGCCAAGAACGCTCAGGAGCAGCGCGTCTATGTTGTCCAGTCCGAAGAGGGGCTGGCCAAGATTGACTCCGTCACGCCCTGCCGTTACGGTGCCCCCACCTGTCTGGTGGTCGCCTTTGATAAAAACCACACCTTTACTTATCCCGGCGAAAAGAAGAACTCCGGCGTGGAAGATGCCGCCATCGTGGCCACCCATCTGCTGCTGGCCGCCGCCAACGAAGGCGTGGACAGCTGCTGGATCAACTTTTTCGACCCGGACAAGCTGGCAAAGGCACTGGGGCTGCCCGAGAACGAGGAGATCGTCATGCTCCTGGATCTGGGCCACGCCGCCGAGGGTGTTGCCCCGCTGCCCAACCATAATTCCCGCAAGCCGCTGTCTGAGACAGTCGCCTACCTGTAATCAGTTCGATGCTTCCAGCCCGGCCAGCTTTTGCAGCCGGGCTTTTGTGATGCGGTGGGCAGATAGCCTCTCGTTTCGTCATTTTGCCTCTGGAAACAGGAGCATTGCAGTGCTGATGAACAGCTTCGGTGTCGTGCTGATGCTCTATTCCGGAGCTGGCATCTCGGCCATTTCCAGCGTGCCCTTTGCCTTTTCCGAGGTCTGGCCGGTGCTGACGCTGGGCTTCCTGCATCATCTGGAGGGTCTGGGTATCGGCACCATTGCCGCCGCTTTTACCATGGGCAAGGCCATTGGTTTTGCGGGCGATGCGCTGGACAAGCACTTCCGATTTGGCACCTACAAAACCCTAAAAAAAGAGGCCGTAAAATAACACTTCACATCTACGCAAAGCGCCCGCCGCCTGTAAAGCACAGACAGCGGGCATTTTTATGCGGCGTTATCAGACGATGGACATGAACCACTCGACGGTCTTGGGATCATAGTGGGAGAAGAACAGGCTCTCTCCGCTGTCCAACGCCTCAATGGCAGCCATATCCTCAGCGGAGAGTGTGAAATCGAACAGGTCGAAGTTCTGTCGCATCCGCTCCTTGTGGACGGACTTCGGGATGACCACCACATCGCTCTGCATCAGAAAGCGCAAAGCCACCTGAGCGGCAGTCTTACCGTACTTTGCGCCCACGGCGGTCAGCACAGGGTTGGTAAACATATCCTTGCGGCCCTCGGCAAAGGGGCCCCAGGACTCGATCTGGCAGCCATACTTCTTCAGGTATTCCTTGGCCAGCTTCTGCTGCTGGAACACATGGGTCTCGATCTGGTTGACAGCGGGCTTGATGGTGGAGAGGTGCTCGATGTCCAGATAGCGGTGGGGACAAAAGTTGGACACGCCGATGGCACGGAGTCTGCCCGCCTTGTAGAACTCCTCCATCGCACGGTAGGTACCGTAGTAATCACCGAAGGGCTGGTGGATCAGCAGCAGGTCGATATAATCAGTGCGCAGCTTGCGCAGAGACTCCTCGATGGAAGCCTTGGCCTTCTCGTAACCAGCGTTGATGATCCAGACTTTGGTGGTCAGGAAGAACTCCTCGCGGGGCAGGCCGCACTCGGCCAGCGCGTCACCCACGCCCTGCTCGTTGCCGTAGGCCTGGGCGGTGTCGATGCTGCGGTAGCCCACATCGATTGCATCCAGCACGCAGCGCTTGGTATCATCGGCCGGGGTCTGGTAAACGCCGTAGCCCAGCTTGGGCATCTTGATGCCATTGTTCAGAGTAACGTATTCCATCCGTTTTCCCTCCTGTGTTTCGTTCCGGTGGATTTTCTTGCTGACACTACTTTACAACGATTCTGCGAAAATGTAAAATATCAATATCGAAATCTGCTTTTCAAAAAATGAAATGCGAGGTGCAGCATGCTAGATTTGAACGAACTCCGGCAGCTGGTTACCTTTGCCGACCTGGGCACGCTGGCCAAGGTGGCCGAGGCAGAGCATCTCTCCACTCCCTCCCTGACCCGGAGCATGAGGAACATCGAGAACGACTTTGGGGTGCCGCTGTTCACCCGCTCCAAGAACCGCCTTACCCTGAACGAGACCGGGTTGGTGGCCGTGGAGACCGCCCGCAGGCTGCTGGCCGAAGCGGAACAGGCTGTGCGGCAGGTGCAGGACTTTGACCAGCGGCGCAGAACGCTGGTGGTCAAAGCCTGCGCCCCGGCCCCGCTATGGGATCTGCTGCCCCGGCTCAATGCCGCCTATCCCGGCATGACCATCGAATCCCATATCTGTGAGACGGAACGGGTGCAGGCCTCCTGGGAGCATGGCGATTGCGATATCGCCATCTTTCCTTTTCCCATCGAGACCGGCCAAGGCACGGTGCGGGAGTTTTTGCACGAAAAGCTCTATGTCTGCGTTCAGCCCACCCATGAGCTGGCCAAATACGAGAGCCTGACCTTTGCGGACATCAACGGGTTCAACTTTCTGCTCAGTAGTGAGCTAGGCTTCTGGGATGCTCTCTGCCGCCACAAAATGCCCGCTTCCCGGTTTCTGGTGCAGCCGGATGTCTTTTCGATGGATGCGCTGGTGGCTTCGTCCACCCTGCCCTGCTTTGTCACCGACTATTTCACCAGTTGGCGGGACCGACATCCCGGCCGCATCCGCATCCCGCTGACCGACCCGGAAGCGGATGTCACCTTTTATCTGGCCCAGCGCAAGCACTGAAAAGCCGCTTCATTTCTAACGCTTACCGGTTGCGCACCAGCCCTTGCAAGACGAAAAGGCCGTGGAACTCATCGACGAGTTGGACTATGACTTTTCGGCTCTGGCGGAAAGCTCTAAGGGCACCATGTATCAGTTTGGTTTCCTGGAGGTAGCCATGCGGCAGACAGATCTCGCCTGGGCGGTGCGGGATAAGCTTTCTCTGGCACAAAAAATGGAGACTTTCCGTACGGAGAGTCTCCATTTTTCTGTTTGCTGTTACTCCTGCTGTTCCGCAGGATCTTGCATCCGGATCACCTTGGCAGGCACGCCGCCGACCACGGCATAGTCTGGCACATCCTTGGTCACAACGGCTCCAGCGGCCACCACGGCATACTTGCCGATGGTCACGCCCGGGCAGACGGTGACATTCATGCCCAGCCAGGCATTCTTCCTGATGGTCACTTTGCCATAGGTGTAGATGGTGTGTCGGTTGTTCATATCGTGGTTGATGGTAGCAATGCGGCAGCCCGGGGCCACCATGACACCATCCTCGAACTCGATGCCGCCCGAAGCGGACAGGATGGCCGAATGGTTGAGGAACACGCCCTTACCAAACTTGACCCGGTTGCCAAAATCACAGATAAACGGGGTCAGGATGCGGACATCGCTCAAGTCACGCCCAAAGAGCTCTTCCAGATACTTCATATAGCTGGGGTCATCGGGCAGGGTGGCGTTGGCCTTGGCGCAGAGCGTCCGGGCACGGATCATCTCCTCGCCGGCCTCCTTGAAGTAACTCTCCCGCACGTCGGTGGGACCGCCCTGGTCCATCAGCTTGTAAACCGTTCCCTTTTCGTATTCCATCTCAAACCCATCCTTTCAGTTTTTCCATAGCATTATCCACATCGCTGCCGTAGATTGCCAGACCCGGTTTGACCTCGGCACCCTTGGCGGTTTTCTGCACATCCTTTACAGTATTAGACAGGCCGCTGCCCTCATGGGTGCAGAAGGGATGGATGACCTTTCCGGTGAAATCGTAGTGCTCAAGGAAGGTATATACAGCCATGGGCATGGTGCCCCAGTAGTTGGGGTAGCCCAGGTAAATTTCATCGTACTCATCCAGATTCTCGGGCAGAGTCACAAGCTCGGGGCGTGCTTTGGCCTGCAGGTCACGCTTTGCCTGGGCAATGCACTCCTGATAATTTGCCGAGTAGGGCACCTTCTGCTCAATTTTGAACAGGTCGGCCCCGGTCAGCTCGGCCAGCATGTTGGCCACCTTCTCGGTGTTGCCCTCAGGGATTTTTCGGTATGCGCCGCCAAAGTAATTTTCATCGGCACGGGAATAAAACGCGATCAGCTTTTTCATCCTGAATCACCTCACTCAAATCTCATCTCGCTTGTCCCAGACCAACTTTCCTGTCTGGAGCGCTTCTTCGTAATGCTTTATTTTATAGGAGAGTCGCTCCATCGTGGCTTCCAGCTGGGCCTTCTGCTCCCGCAGATGTTCCATCTGTTCGTTCAGCAGTTCCAGCCGGGCCGGAATGGTGCTATCTCCCTCCTGAAACAGCCGGAGGTAGTCGACCATCACCTCAATGGGCAGGCCCGCGCCGCGCATACAGATGGCGAGCTCCACCCAGCGCAGATCCTCTGCCTGATAATCCCGGATGCCGCCAGGGGTACGGTGCACCCTGGGGATCATCTGCATTCGCTCGTAATAGCGGAGGGTATCCTGCGAAATATGGTAGGTTTCCGATACTTCCTTGATGGTCATGGGGCAGACCTCCTTCGTGTGAGCCCAGTATAGCACTTGGAGCTTGCTCCAAGTCAAGCGTTTTTTGCAAAAAGTTCCAGGGTCCCTTACCGTAAAATCCCACAAAAACAGACAGACCCCCGGTCGTGCGAACCTTGCACCCGGAGGTCTGTCTGTTTTTTGTTATCCTAAATCCTCGCCATTGGTGGCAATGACCTTCTGATACCAGTAGAAGCTGTCCTTCTTTTCGCGGCTCAGATCGCCGGTGCCATCGTCAAACTTGTTGACATAAATGAAGCCATAGCGCTTGGCCATCTCACCGGTGGAAGCACTGACCAGGTCGATACAGCCCCAAGGAGTGTAGCCCATCAGGTCCACACCATCCTTGACGGCCTCGGCCATCTGCTCAATATGAGCACGCAGGTAGTCGATGCGGTAGCTGTCGTGGATCTTTCCGTCCTCGCTCTTCTTGTCATAAGCGCCCAGACCGTTTTCCACCACCATCAGAGGAATGTGATAGCGGTCATAGATCTCGTTCAGGCTGTAACGCAGGCCAATCGGATCGATCTGCCAGCCCCAATCAGAAGCCTTCAGATAGGGATTCTTCGCACCCTGCACGATGTTTCCGCCCACGGCTTCGACATCCTTGTGGGTGGTAATGCAGTTGGACATGTAGTAGCTGAAGGTGTAAAAATCCACCACACCGGCCTTGAGGATGGTGGCATCCTCGGGCTCCTGCTGAATGGTGATGCCGTTCTCGGCAAAGAAGCGCTTCATGTAATAGGGGTACTCGCCGCGGACGTGCATATCGGAACAGAACCAGTTTGTGATCTGCATCTGCTTCTGGTTGGCCAGCACGTCGGCAGGATCCGGTGTCAGCGGGTAGCTGGTGATGAAGCAGATCATGCAGCCCATCCGGAACTGGGGATAGTGCTCATGGGCATACTGCACTGCCTTTGCGCTGGCAACGAACATGTGGTGCAGTGCCTGGAAGCGTCCCTGCTTGTCATCGGGGGCCTCATTCACAGGGCCCTCGTAGCCCTTGACCAGACCGGTGCTCAGCACCATGCCCAGCGGCATTGTACCGGAGTTGATCTCGTTAAAGGTCAGCCAGTATTTGACTTTATCCTTGTACCGCTCAAAGATGACCTTGCAGTAGTTCATATAAAGGTCGATGAGCTCCCGGCTGGCCCAGCCGTTGTACTTTTCTGCCAGCGCATAGGGCATCTCGTAGTGGCTGATGGTGACCAGCGGCTCGATGCCGTGCTTCTTACAGCAGTCGAACACCTTATCGTAGAATTCCAGGCCTTTTTCGTTGGGTTCGGTCTCCATGCCGGTAGGGAAAATACGGGTCCAGTTGATGGAGGTGCGGAAGGTCTTGAAGCCCATCTCGGCGAAGAGAGCGATATCCTCCTCGTAATGGTGGTAAAAGTCGATGGCCTCGTGGCTGGGGTAGAGCTTGTCCGGGTGAATGCTGGTCGTGATCCATTTGGGAGTAGCGTAAGAGCCATTGGTGCACATATCCGGCACACTGGGGCCCTTGCCGTCCACGTCCCAGGCACCCTCGAACTGGTTGGCGGCACAGGCACCGCCCCACAGGAAGTCGTCACGGAAAACGCTCATGGTAGTTTCTCCTTTTCTCAGATTTCATTGATACAAGTTTAACACATTGCCAAACGTTGTTCAAGGGATAAGTGCCACTGCCACATCATTGACATTTGTTCCGGTAGGGCCGGTCACGATCAGACCATCGACACATTTCAGCGCATGGTAGGCATCGTTGTTATTCAACACTTCAAATACCCGCAGACCGTTAGCGGCCAGAGCGGCGGCAGTATCACCATCCACATAGCCGCCGGCGGCATCGGTAGGGCCGTCGGTACCGTCACTGCCCACCGAAAAGACTGCCGCGTTCAGCCCGTCAAGGGCGGGAGCCGCCGCAAGGGCAAGCTCCTGATTCCGTCCGCCCAGTCCGGCCCCGGTCAGGTGAACGACTGTCTCCCCGCCCGCAAGGAACGCCAGCCTTCTCCCCTGCCCCGCATGGGTGCGGACAATGGAGCCGAGGAAGCTTCCGGCTTCCCGGGCCTCACAGCAAAGCCGGTCTGTCAGAAGAATGGGCTCGTAGCCCATCTCCCGGCAGGCATCCGCAGCAGCGGCGCAGAGCTGGCGCACACTACCCGTGACCTGCGTGATCACGTTGTCCAGTGCTTTGGGCGTTTCCTGGGCCAGAAGCTCCTTTACCTGCCTGGAAAGATGCAGATGGTACTTTTCCGCAATGGTCAGCGCCTGGGCGCAGGTGGAGGTATCCGGTGCCGCCGGGCCGCTGGCGATCATATCCAGCGGGTCGCCCAGAATATCACTCAGCACAATGCTGAACACCTGCGCTGGGGCACACGCCTGCGCAAACCTGCCGCCCTTCACAGCCGAAAGCCGCTTGCGGATGGTGTTCATCTCCACGATGTCAGCCCCGCTGGCCAACAGCTGATTCGTGATGTCCTGCAGTTCCGCCCCGGGAATCAGCGGTTTTTCAAACAGTGCACTGCCGCCGCCGGACAGCAGAAACAGCACGGTATCCTGTGCCGTCAGGCCGCGCACCAGCTCCAGTGCCTTTTCCGTGGCGGAAAAGCTGTTCTTGTCCGGCACCGGGTGGCCCGCCTCATAGCAGTCCACCCCGGGGATGCTTCCCCGCACATGACCGTATTTCGTCACGACCACACCGCCGTCCACGGCTCCCAGTGTTTCCACCGCCGCACGGGCCATCTGCCAGGCTGCCTTACCCGCCGCCACCAGCAGCACCCTGCCGCCTCGCGGTTGAAATCGTTCCAACGCGCAATGCACCGCTTTGTCCGGCTGGACCGCTTTCAGGCTGGCAGCAATGATGCCGTCTGCATCTCTGCGCAGTTTCCGGTTCATCTGATCAACCTCCCTGAGAATGGCATTTCATACGAATTTTTCTTTATCATACTCTTTCTGCTTTCCCCGGGTCAAGAGATCGGGCACATTTTCAAAAAAGCGCTTGACTTAAGGTATGGATTCCAGCTCTACAATAGCGGTGCAAGATTTCCTTTGAATCTTTTGGTGCGTGATAAAGGAGGCTTACAGGTATAGCTCATTGGCCTTGGGTGTCGAACAGGCTTTCTTGATGGCCAGTGCTGCTACCGAAACCATTACCTTATTAACGCCGCGCGCATGAACCGGGCAGATCGATACGCACCGCATGCAGGAAATGCACCTGGATTTATCTGTGACCCTGCCGTTCTCCTTGGAAATTGCCTGAGCAGGACATTTCTTTGCGCACAGGCCGCAGTTTGTGCAATGCGAATCAGCAGAAGGAACCATCCCACCGCTGGACTTTTTGTAGGGCCGCTTGCCGGGAATAGCAGGCGCTGCAAAAGAGCCGGATTCAGCTTTTTCGAGAACCTTTTTTCCGAATCCGGAAAGTTCCTCGCAGTCCTCAGTATTCGGGCGTCCTGCGGCGTATTCATGGATAATAGAATGTTCTGCGATGGCAGAAATGGCAGCGATCACCTGAAAGCCCGCGGCCTTGGCGGTATCTTCCATCTGAACAAGTGTACTCTCAAAGGCTCGGTTTCCGTATACGGCTGCAAGAACACACTTTGCGCCAGCACCTTTGATCTGTACAAAACGGTCAAGCGCCAGTTGCGGTGCCACTCCACCAAAAGACGGCATCGCAACCAGAACCAGAGCATCCGAAGCAATCGTGATCGATGCAAAATCAACTGAAGTATCCGAAAGATCAATGGTCTGGACATTTGGCCAGTACCGGGTGACAGAATCAGCGACTTTCTCAGTCCCGCCCGTTGGGCTGAAAATCATTTGGTAGCAATCCATAACAAGTCCTCCTATGGTGTAAAAAATAAAATTACAACGCATCCAGTATAGCAGTCCTAAGCTGTCATGTCAATATTTACAGCTCAGGAATAACCGTGTAAAATTGGGGCAGAAGGAACCGGCTCATCTTGCAGAAAAAGAAAAAACAAGAAGCTCCTACTGGGGAACTCCCTGTTTGTACATATTGTTATTGTCCGTGGTCTTTTGCAGGATGCGTCCGCATGGGCGCACCCTGTTTTGGTTTTGAATACGCAGGGCCAATTCAAGAGAGATCGTAAGATTTATCAAATTCTTTCCTGTTTTATGCCAAGCTGAAAATGTTTTCCAAGGTCAAGGAATTGGATACAGCAACACAACGGGAGGCTCCATTACCGGAGCCTCCCGTTGTGTTCGTTTATGAAAAGGAGAATTCAGATCTCATACCACTTGATCTCGTTGGCATCCAGATGCAGCGCAAAGTAATTGCCGTCTGTGGTGTAAACGGTGGTGTCCTGCGGCTCGTAAGTGTTGTTTACTACACAATACTTGCCGTTCTTGACGTAGGCATGAACTTCCACGTTGTAGTTGGAGCTGAACCATGTATGCAGTTCCTCTTCGCTGTGGGCACTCCACAGGATGGCACGATAGAGCGTGCGGCTGTTGACAAAGCTATAAGGCACACCGCTGATGTACACGGCACGGCCCTTGCCGAAGTCGTGTGCCGCCATCTGCACTTCTTTGTTCCGCTGCACCAACACCTCGGTGCCTTCCAGCGCATAGATGTTCTTTTTGCCCTCGCCAAAGTCGATAGGTTCCTTGGCATCCTGCAGAATGAAGTGGTCAGGGTGTTCTTCCCAGTTGTACTTGTCGTAATTGAGGGTAAAGCCGTTCTCTTCTTCCACGCCCAGAACAGTAGCAAGCTGAAGAATATGTCCCTGATACGGGTGACCGGAGGGCTCGCCCACGCCAATGAAGCCGCCGCCGTTCCAGACAAACTTGCGGATGGCAGAGGAGATTGCCGGGTCCTCCCACCAGATGCCGCCGGTGTGTGCGGTGTCGGCATCACCTACATTGATGAGAACATCCATGGAATCCAGTAGGTGCGGGTCGTTCTTGATATCCTCAAAGCTGATGAACTTCACATCAAAAGGTGCGCCGGACAGCATCTCAATGACACCGGCATAGCTGTAATTCTGCTTGTAATAGAGGGCATGATGCACCATGTGACAGCCCCAAGCCCGCATTTTACCCCAGCAGTTCAGCACGGCCACCCGCTTGACACAGTAGGGTGTGGTGCCCTTGATGTTCTCGTACAGCTCCCGGAACTCGTTGCAGACGCTCTCCACATAGTCCACGAACTCCGGGAACTGCAAGGCCAGTTTCAGGTATCCGCCATAACCGATGCGGTCGATGGGCTTGCGCAGGATGGCGCGGCGGGCTGTGACCCAGTTTTCCTTGGCTTCCCGTACCGGGTCACCGCCCTCATGGAAGGTGTCCGGGAAGAAATACGGCAGGAAACGACCTTCGGTGTATTTCACGCCCTCAATATCAGAGATCAGGCGCAGGGTGGAGCCGTTGCCCACACTGCCAACCACGGCATCCAGCCCGATGGTCTTGAACTCCGGCATGAATGGCTCGGTACCGATCCAGTGGTCGCCGAGGAACATCATGGCTTCGCAGCCACACTCGTGGGTGATGTCCACCATCTCTTTGGCCAGCTTTGCGACTTCCCGCCGCTGGAATGCCTGAAAATCACGGTATTCCTTGCTGGGCACGCGATACTGGTTGTTGTAATAGCCCTGATCGATGATGTTCTCCGGGCGGAACTTATAGCCCACTTCCTGTTCAAACTGATTCAGGATATAGGGGCTGACCGAAGCGGAATAGCCATACCAGTCCACGAACTTTTCCCGTTTCAGTTCATCGAAGATCAGGGTGAACTGGTGGAAAAAGGTGGTGTAGCGAATGACATTTACATACGGATGTTCTTTGATGAACTTCCGCAGGCGTTCCATCGAATACTTGTGGGTCTTGGGCTGACGCACGTCAAAAGTGATCTGATGCTCAAAGTTCGTCCAGCCGTTGGTGGTGGCGTTGTACATATGCACCGGGTCCCAGATGAGGTAGGCCAGAAAACTGACGGTGTACTCATGGAACGGCACGGCCTGCACGGTCACGCTGCCGTCCGCATAGCTCCACTGTTCCGGCGACAGGGGCTGGCCGGTGGTGCGGTCCATGACCTCCCACCAGCGGGTAATGTCATCGTTGGTGTTCACCTGCATCAGCTCCGGGCTGATACCCTTCATCAGCGGGATGGTGACCGTGTCGCCGGGTGCGGTGTAAAAGCCGGTCATAATATAGCACTGCTGTACCTCATCCGGGTTCGCCTTAGCCCACGCGTTGTCCTTGCGGGTGGTGTAATAGGTGGAGTAGATTTTTGCGTTGGTGCCTTTCAGTTCCTGCGGAAAATCGGTGCCGTCGCAGTCACGGATGGCATCTGCACCCCACCTTTTCAGAATTTCCAGTGTTTCGGGCACCACATCCAAATCGGTAGGGATGGTCACACGCCCGGTCTTTCTTGTTTCATCCATGGGAATTCTCCTTTACCTCTCTCTGATTCTCAATCTTGATAGGTCGCATTATAAATTGCCAGCACTGCCAGCAGCAGTACCACGCCCACGAGCATGATACCAAGGCCGGCCAGCTGCCCGGTCATTTTCCAACCTGCGACCACCAGTGCAATGGACAACACAAACAGCGCAATCATCAGCACGATGCGCAGGGCAGGATGCGTTTTCCAGAATGCTTTCATCGTTTGTTACCTTACCCTTTCAGACCGCCAACGGTCATGCCCTGCGTCAGCTGCTTCTGCACACAGATGTACAAAATCAGAGTGGGCAGCATCACCAGCACCAGACCGGCATACATGGTGCCGTACTGAGCCGCACTCTGCTGAGCCTGCATCAGATTCAGCAGACCGACAGGCAGGGTACGCGGTGCGCTGGTGGAACTCATAAGGGTCATAGAAATGATGTACTCGTTCCAGAAGGACAGGAAGTTGAACAGGATGATGGTGATGATGGACGGCTTTGCCATGGGAAAGATGATGCGGGTCATTGCAGAGAAATAGCTGGCACCGTCGATGTAGGCGGCTTCTTCAAAATCGTGCGGCAGGGTAGCAAAATAGCCCGACAGCAGATAGATGGTAAACGGCAGAGCTGTGGCCGCATACACCACCGCCAGAATGAACAGATTGTTCAGCAAAAAGCTGCTGCCGAGGTGATTTTTCAGCCAGACATCGCCGTCCCGCAGCATCAGGAAGATGGGCACGACGATATAGTTGACGTTGATGAACAGACCTGCCATGAACAGCGTATTCAGCAGCTTGCGGCCTTTGAATCGGAAGCGGGACAGGCAGTAAGCGGCCGGCAGCGCAATGACCAGAAGCAGCACCAGTGCCAGTGCCGTGACGATGACCGAGTTGAGCATATATTCGCCCATCTTGGCCCCATTCCACGCATTGACAAAGTTCTGCCAGTAGAACCCGGCAGGCAGTGCCCACGGGTTGCCGTAGAATTCCGAGTTCTGCTTGATGGATGCCATGAACACCCACGCCACCGGCACGATGATGGTCACGGCCAGCAGAATCAGCACAAAATAGATAAAGAACTTGTAGAGACCTTCCGCTGAGCGGGAAGATTTTTCTTCGGTTTTCTGCATTTTCTTCCCTCCTATTAAAATTCCAGCGGGTCACGACTGGTGGCCTTGTTGACACAGGCGGACAGCGCAAACGAGAACAGGAAAATGACCACACCGATGGCCATGCTGTAACCATACAGTCCAGCGTCTTTCTGGCTGTACATATAGTTCAGCGCAACATCCGAAGCACCGTTCGGCCCACCGCTGGTCATAGCCTTGACGAACAGGAATGCCATGTTGATGGTGGAGATGATAAAGAAAGTCAGGGTGGTACGGATGTTCGTCCAGATGAGCGGGATGGTGATCTGGAAGAACTGGGTCAGACGGCCTGCACCGTCCAGATTGGCACTCTCGTACAGGCTGGCAGGCACCGAGGACATGGAGGCCATATACATGACCATGTAATAGCCCACCGCCTGCCATACCATGGCGATAATGATGGAGGGGATGACCAGTTTTTCACCCTTCCAGAGGATGGGGTCGGTCATATCCCGGAACAGGCCGATGATGCTGTTCAGCATACCATTTTCCGGCTTGTAGATGGCCGAGAAAATGCCGGAGATAACGACCACAGAAAGGATATTCGGGATGTAGAAGATGACCCGGAAGAAATTCTGTCCTTTGATTTTTTCACGGGTCAGGATGGCTGCAAACACCAATGCAAACGCAAAGGTGACGATGGTGACCACCACTACCAGCAAAATCATGTTCTGCATCGAGCGGATGAACTGGGTATCTTTCAGCAGATGCTGGAAGTTTTTCAGGCCCACAAAAGTCTCATTGGGTGAGTAGGCACCGCGCTCATACAAGCTCATCCGGAACACATTGAGGGTGGGCAGGATCATAAAGATGAAAAACAGGATGGTGGCCGGTGCCACGCAGAGAAGCACAAACCGTTTGCGGTGTTTGTCAGATTTCATAGACAAACCGCTCCTTTCTATTGGAATCACAAAACCACAAAAAGCGGAGGCGGTCAAAACCGCCCCCGCTGGGCAGGGTTCCATTACTCAATGATGTTAGCGCGCATCTGGTCGCTGGCAGACTTGATGCCGTCGATCCACTGCTGCTCGGTCGTACTGCCGGACACCAGAGAGTTGACGGGATCGAAGAACACGGTGCGGACTTCCACGCCGGGGATCGCGGTAAAGGAAGCAAAGTTGCCCATAGCAGCCTTTGCGCCGTTATCATAGATGGAGTAGAACATCTTGTTGTCGCCGTCCAGATCATCGGCAATGCCCAGCACAGGCTGGATGGCACCGCTCTCGGCGAACAGCTTGCAGGCTTCATCGCTGTACAGGTAAGCCACAAACTGCTTTGCGGCATCGATGTGTTCTGCACCTGCCGGGATCCATGCCTGCTCAAACCAAGTGTAGCTGTACTGGTCGCCGCCAGCCTTGACAGCGGGCAGAGCGGTCATGCCCCACTCAAAGCCGTCTGCACGGGGTGCTTCAGCCATCTCGCCCACGATCCAAGTACCATTGGGCATGAACAGAGCCTTGTTGTCCAGCACCAACTGCTGGTTCTGGGTGAAGTCCTGATCGTTGGCCTGTGCCGGAGTGATGGGGTTGGTGTAGGAGGCCAGCTTGGTCACGATATCAAAGCAGGTTTGTGCTTCGGCGGTGTCCCAGGTGCCTTCTTCGTAGTGGGTAGCCTTGTTGAAGAAGTCGGGGCCGCCTGCGGCATACATCAGTGCATAGAAGAACGCATCAAAGTAGCCCGTGGTGGGATAAGTGAACAGGTAGGTACCCTCGGCAGCAGCCTTGTCGCCCAGTTCCCACATCTCATCCCAAGTGGTGGGCACGTCCCAGCCCTTTTCCTTCAGGAAACCGGCGTTATAAAACAGACCGCAGGGGCTGTAGAACATGGGTGCCAGATAGGTCTTACCGTCGCCGTAGGGATTGGTAAGAGAGGTGTCGGTGAAGCCGCCTGCGATTTTTTCGCTGACCTTCTTGCTCTCACCGGGCACAGTCATACTCCGCACATCGGTAATGTCCGCGATCAGGTTGCCCTTGATGAACTGCTCGGTCAGGGCAGCTTCACGGCCGCTGGCCAGATGGATCACATCCGGATAATCACCACCCTGCATGGAGGGACCGATGACATCTTCCAGATTCTTATCGGTGGTCAGTTCCACCTTGATGCCGGTCTGGGCGGTAAAGGCATCGGTGACTTTCTGCCACATCTCAGAGCCGTAAGCAGTCTCAATGGCGGCAACCTTTATGGTCACGTCTTCTGCGGGAGCGGCGGACGATGCAGCGGCGGAAGAAGCCGTGCTGGAAGCGGTAGAACTGGAAGAACCGCCGCAGGCAGCCAGACCCAGTGCAGCGGCACTCACGCCAGCCACTTTCAGAAAATTGCGACGAGAAATGCGTTTCATAGTGTGTCCTCCATCATAAAGTTCCGTTCAAAACACAGCCGGGGCAAATAGGTTTTGTCCGAGAGGGCTGTGGTTCTTTCTGGTTCCAATATAGAGGTTTTTATGTTTTGCAACAAGGTCTTTGTTGTTTCATTTTTTATAAATATTGCTTTTTGAAAAATTCTTTCAGCAAAAGTACTAAAACCGACCGCCTGATTTTAGTGCATTCTCCCCACTTGTAACCGGTTTGACATATTTTCGCATTCTTTTAGCAGCAAAAATATTTATCCTGTCCAAAAATCAGGGCTTGCATTTTTTCTTCATTGCCCCTATAATGAGAAAAAACGCACGAAGCGGCACATCGTTTTTAGAGATTTATTTTTAGTATCTTGCTATTCTTTTTATGTTTTTTGCGCTTTGCTTTAAAAAGGAGCCTTTTATGAGTACTGAGCGATTTGACATCCGCCATGCTCCCGCTCCACGGGAATCCTTCCGGCTGCTGTACATCAGCAAGAGCAAATTTGGCGGTGATTGGAACAGCACCGCTCATACCCATTCCTG
>CALDLZ010000176.1 GCA_937915335.1 uncultured Faecalibacterium sp. | reverse complement strand
CCTGTTCCTGTGTAAGTACGACAGGTTCACGTTCACCAGATTCCACAACCGAAAAGAATTCGGATATTGAGATGTTGAACGCTTCGCAGAGTTTTTCAAGAGTAGGCAGGGTTGGCATGACATTCTTGCGATACCATGATGATATGGTGGTGGGCTTGATCCCGGCTTCGCCAGCTAAGTCGTAGATAGACCAGTTCCGTGCTTCACGGTAGGACGTAATTGTGTCCAAAACATTCTTCACCAATCACTCACCCTGCCTTTCCAATGAAACATTGCGCTCATTATACCGTAGAGCGCAAAAAATTATAATCCTTTTTATCGTGCGGTTTGTACGACTTTTTGACATAACAAAAAGGCCGTCAGTCAGATATTTTTCTGACAGCCTGCAACTGCATAATTCAATTTTGCTTCTGGTACAATAGCGGTATTCTGCAACAAAGGAGAACCGCTATGTCCCGAAAGACCTGCCCCGCACTGAACGCTTCCCTGATCAGCCGTTACCTGACCTACCTGCAAGAGCAGGAGCGCAGTTCCAACACTCTCAGCAAGTATGCGCACGATCTGGGCGCATTGCTGGCCTATCTGAACGGTGCGCCGCTGACGAAAGCCGCGCTCATCGACTGGAAAGCCCACCTTGCAGCAACCCTCGCCCCGGCCTCTATAAACTCGATGTTGGTGGCGGTGAACGGCTTTTTGCAGTTCTGCGGCTGGCCGGAACTCCGGGTAAAGCTGCTAAAAATCCAGAAGTCCGTGTTTGTTGACGAAGAAAAGGAGCTTTCCCGTGCCGAGTATGAGCGGCTGGTGAACGCTGCCAAGATGCTGGAGAATGAGCGGCTTGCGCTGGTGCTGCAAACCATCTGCGCAACGGGCATCCGGGTATCGGAGCTGCGGTTCATCACGGCAGAAGCCGTGAACATCGGCAGAGCCGAGATCACCAACAAAGGCAAGCGGCGCACGGTGTTCCTGCCCAGAAAGCTGCGCAAACTACTGACGGGCTATCTGCACAAGCAGCACAAGACCAGCGGCCCGGTGTTCACCACCCGGAACGGCAAGCCCCTTGACCGCAGCAATATCTGGCGTGACATGAAAGCCCTGTGCCAGAGTGCCGGAGTTGACCCGAAAAAGGTGTTCCCGCACAATCTGCGGCACTTGTTCGCCCGGACATTCTACGCCATCGACCACGACCTTTCCCGGCTGGCCGACATTCTGGGGCATTCCAACATCAGCACCACCCGCATA
>CALDLZ010000175.1 GCA_937915335.1 uncultured Faecalibacterium sp. | reverse complement strand
CGGCAGGCAATTTTTTTGCGTAAGATAAAGCCAGCAACACACCGCAAAGGAGGAATTTTGTGTACATTGGCATCGACCTCGGCACCAGTGCAGTCAAGCTGCTGCTCATGGACAAAGCCGGGCAAATTTTGAATATCGTCAGCCGGGAATATCCCATCTCCTTCCCGCATCCGGGCTGGAGCGAGCAGGACCCCGCCGACTGGTGGAATGCGGTCTGTGATGGCATCCCGGAACTGTTAAAAGGCTTCGATGCTTCGCTTGTCAAAGGCATCGGCGCAGGCGGACAAATGCACGGCCTGGTGGTACTGGACAAGGACGATAGCATCATCCGCCCCTGCATCCTCTGGAACGATGGCCGAACCCAGACGCTGGTAGACCACCTGAACAATGTAGTCGGCAAAGAAACTCTGAGCAAGTATACCGCGAACATCGCATTTGCGGGCTTCACCGCTCCCAAGCTGCTCTGGATGCGGCAGAATGAACCGGCCCTCTTTGCCCGCATTGCAAAGATCATGCTGCCGAAGGACTACATCAACTATAAACTCACCGGCACCCACTGCACCGACTACTCGGACGCTTCCGGTATGCTACTGCTCGATGTAAAGCATAAATGCTGGAGCCAAGAAATGATGAATATCTGCGGCATACTGGAAAGCCAGCTGCCGAAGCTCTATGAGAGTTGGGAGCCGGTGGGCACCCTGACCGCAGAAGCTGCCCAGACGCTGGGCCTGCCGCAAAGCGTTGTGGTCTGTGCCGGTGCGGGTGACAATGCCGCTGCGGCCGTGGGCAGCGGGGCTGTGGGCGAGGGCAAGTGCAACATCTCTCTTGGCACCTCTGGCACCGTGTTCATCACCAGTGAGAAGTTCGGTGTGGATGAGAAGAACGCCCTGCACAGTTTTGCCCACGCGGATGGCGGCTACCACCTGATGGGCTGCATCCTGTCCGCCGCAAGCTGCAACAAATGGTGGATGGATGACATTCTGTGCGCCGAGGATTACCCCGCTCAACAGAAACCCATTACGCCGGACAAGCTGGGCAGCAATGACGTTTACTACCTGCCCTACCTGATGGGCGAGCGCAGCCCGCACAACGACCCCGCCGCGCGCGGTGCGTTCCTTGGCCTGCGGATGGATACCACCCGCGCCGACATGAACCAGGCCGTGTTGGAAGGCGTGGCCTTTGCCATCCGGGACTGCGTGGAGATCGCACGGGCGCAGGGCATTACAGTCACCCACAGCACCCTGTGCGGCGGCGGGGCGAAAAGCCCGCTATGGCGGCAGATCATGGCCAATGTGCTGGACATGACCTTGCAGTTGCCCCAGACCGAACAGGGGCCCGGTTATGGCGGTGCCATACTGGCGGCAGTGGCCTCTGTGGCCGACTGTGCCAAGGCACTGGTCAAGATCAAGAGTGAAACGAAACCGGACCCGGAACTGATACAGAAATACAACGCCAAATATTCCGTATGGAAACAGATTTATCCAACTTTGAAGCCGTTGGAATGAGGAAAACGATATGAAGATTTATTCTGTGAATGACCCAGAGTTCACGCCCTATGGCCGGGTGGTCACCGGTCTGGAAGATGCCCAGCGGGAAATCCTCACCGCACTGGCCAAAACG
>CALDLZ010000174.1 GCA_937915335.1 uncultured Faecalibacterium sp. | reverse complement strand
TTTGTCCAAAACAAAAAGCGCCCTCGCTCCGGTCTCCCGGAACGAAAGCGCTTCCTTTTCAGTTTTTTACTTTAAGCTCATGCCATCGTGAAAAGCAGAGCCGACCCGCTCGCCCAGCACATGGTAGCCATTGTGCACGGGCTCGTAAGCGATGGGGTGGAACTTTGCCATATCCACCTTGCCGTCCTCGCCCAGAATCCGTTCATCCGCACTGATGTTGACGATCTCGCCGATGATGTTGCCTTCCTCGGTGGTGCGCACATACTTGCACTCCAGCGCCAGCGGCAGCTGGGCAAAGAGAGGTGCGTCCACCTTCTCGCTCTTCACAGCGGTCAGACCGGACTTCTCGATTTTATCCGGGGTGTTGTTGCCCGAGACAATGCCCACATAGTCGCAGGCGGCCACATGTTCGGCATCGGCAAAGCTGATGGTGAATGCACCCTTTTCCTTGATATTCTTGGTGGTCTTGTGGTCGGCGCTCAGGCACAGTTCCACCAGATGGGTGTCATACAGGCCGCCCCAGGCCGCGTTCATGGCATCGGGCCTGCCGTTCTCGTCGTAGGTACCGATGATGAGCACCGGCAGCGGGTAAAACCACGGGTTCGCGCCAAAATCTTTTCTCATTGCAAAACACTCCTTTTTCGGCCCGGAATCTTCCGGGAGACTCCGAATCCCTAGGATTCTGGTATGATTATATCATACTTCTCCCGGAATGCAAGCGGGGACGAACCGGCACTGCGATCTCCGTCACAAAGGTCTCCGGGTCATCGGAAATGCTGTTGTCGATGAGGGCGACCTCCCGGGAAGGCCCGGCCACATCCAGACCCTCCGTGCGGATCTGTTCCAGCAATTTGGCGTAATGTACGGGCGACCGGTCATGGCTGCCCCGAAACCGCACCGTCAGGCACTCCTGCTCGGGCAGCTGTTCCACAGCGCCCTCGTATTCATCCTCCGGGTCCAGCAGAAGGAACACAGCATCATAGCATTCAAAAACACCCTGCATCAGGTGCTCCCGGGAGATGCTCACCCCCACTTTGCCCGAATACGTCAGCGGTTGCTTCTGGTGTGCCTCCATTTTTCGGATGGATTTTTCCAGCCAGAGATAGGAATGGAACTCCACCGGGCCCGCCGTCAGTACCATCCGACTGGCAGGCATTTTCACCCGCCGCACGGCTTCCAGCTCTGAGCCCAGTGCATCCTCGATCTGATCCAGACGGTTGGTGATCTTGCGCTCGATTCGCTCCAACTCCTGCTGCTTCTGCACGATGAGCCGCTTCTGATGCCGGAGCTTCTCCGCAATGACATTCACATCCCGGTTCCCGATGTAGGCCGTGATTTCCTCCAACGGCAGATCCAGCGCCCGCAGATATCGGATATTCGTCAGCTGTTCCAGCTGGCGGGCGCTGTAATAGCGATAGCCCGTCTCCGGGTTAGTATACTCCGGCTTCAGCAGACCCACCTGCTCGTAGTGGCGCAGCGTACTCACGCTCAGCTGGTACATCTTTGCCACCTCGCCGATTTGAAACAGCTCCTGCTCAGACATGAGGTTTCTCCTTTACCAGCTGCTTTTTCAGCCAGAGGTAGGCCAGCACGCAGACCACGCTGGAGAACAGCGAGCCCACCGCCGGGGCAAGGCCCATAGGCATCAGGGTATCCGGGAAGAGCTTGGAGCCGAAGTAGGCCCCCGGGACGCGCACCAGCAGGATGGACAGGATGTTGTGCAGGAAGGACAGCCCCGACTTGCCGTACGCGCAGAAGTAGCCGCTGAAGCTGAACTGCACCCCGGCGAACATGCAGTCGAAAATATAGGTACGGATGTAGGATGCGCCCGCCAGCACCACAGCCTCGTCAGAGGTAAAGGGCCGGATGACGCTGGGTGCGATAAACTGCATCAGCAGGGCGATCACGCCGCCAAAGCCCAGCCCGATGCAGATGGAGTACCGCAGGATGGTATCCACCCGCTCGTGCTTGCCCGCGCCGATATTCTGAGCCCCCAGCGCCGACACCGTGGACAGCAGGGACGACGGCACCAGAAACAGAAAGCTGATAATCTTTTCAACGATGCCCACTGCGGCGGCATCGGTCAGGCCGCGCTGGTTGGCAATGATGGTGATGATCATAAACGACACCTGAATGAAACCGTCCTGGAACATCACCGGCAGGCCGATAGAAAGCATTTCACCCAGCACCTTCCCGTTGGGCTTGAAGTCGGCCTTTTCCAGCCGGATGCCGCTCTTCCGCCGCAGGATGACCACCAGCGAAAGCACAACGCTGATGGCCTGGGAAAGGGTCGTGCCCAGCGCCGCACCAGCGGGGCCCATGCCCATGGCCCCCATGAACAGATAGTCCAGCCCGATATTCGCCACGCAGGCCACGGCAATAAAATACATGGGGCTCTTGGAATCTCCCAGGCCCCGAAAGATGGACGCGATGATATTATAGGCCGTGATGCAGGGAATGCCCGCAAAGCAGATGGTCAGGTAGGTCACAGTGCCAGCCACAGCTTCCTCCGGGGTGGACACCAGCCCCACGATGGGCCGCACCAGCCCCAGCAGCACCGCAGCCAGCGCGACCGACCCGGCCATGAACAGCACCACCGTGTTGCCGATATACCTGGCTGCATCCTTGGGATGATTGGCTCCGATCGCCCGGCCGATGGTGACAGTGGTGCCCATTGCCACACCCACGATCATCACGGTGAGCATGTGCATCACCTGACTGCCGATGGACACCGCCGTGGTGCTTGCCACGCCGTCGAACTGCCCGATGATGAACAGGTCGGCCATGCCGTAGAGCGTCTGCAAAAAGTAGGAGAGCAGATACGGCAGGGAGAAATACGCAATGCTTTTCAGCACACTGCCGCTTGTAAGATTCTTTTCCATAGTCTTTCCCACCCGGGGCCG
>CALDLZ010000173.1 GCA_937915335.1 uncultured Faecalibacterium sp. | reverse complement strand
TGGCCCCTATGGGGCCGTTTTGCAAACCCCGCGTTTTCACGCGGGGTTATGATTGGCCGGATACCTGTCCATCCACTCGGATGCTTCAAGGCGAGATTTGAAAATAAACCTGTTCTTATCCGAATATTTTTCCAAAAGAGACAAAATCACCGGACGGTTGTTCTTCTCATAATTCTCGACCATCTTCACCAATTCAGGGTCAAGTTCCCGTTCTATCCACGGAGTATCTGTGCGAGCTTTTCCAACACGTTCTTTGATCCCGCTCATACACTCGTCAGTGCTATAATCAAGAAAAATCACCGTGTCACAGGCTTTGAACCGTGTTTCATACGTTCTGCTGTAATCTCCATCAATGATCCATCTGTCCGTCAGAAGGATCTCATCCAGCTTTTGATCGAATTCTTCTCTTGAAATGTGCGACTTGTCTGGTTTCCACCAAATATTGTCCAGATGGAATACAGGCAGCCCGGTAATATCACAAAGCTTTTTTGAAATCGTACTTTTGCCGCTCCCCGGACAACCTATTACCATGATTTTCCGACCAAGTTTCACCATCATTTTTTCTCCGTCCACGATTCCTTTGTTTCTATTCTACCACACTTTTTCCCTGTCGAAGAGATACCGAAAGCTTCACAGCCTCGATCAACCGCTTGTCTGCATGCGCAGAATAACCATGGGAGCTCTCGTACGGAAAAATCGTCCACGGTGGACTGGCGCGGTCAATTTCCGGCAGTATTTTTATTCCTGTGCATTCAGCATCGCAAGAAACCGCTCTACCGGTTTTGTCAGGGCCGCATTCTTTTTCCAGACAAGCATATAGTGGGTCTCCAGCGGCGGGTCAAGCGGCAGAAAACGGACACCAGGATCCAGTTCCGGGGGCAGCAGGGCGCGTGTGACCAGGAGATTGCCCAGCCCGCTCTGGACGAGCAAAAGCGGATTTCCGTAGATCACATTATAGGTGGCTGCAATGTTCAGACGCTCGGGCCGGGTATGTGCCCACTCTGCGATCGACTGCTGTAACCCCGCGCGGCGGTGCATGATCAACGGAAGGCCCTTAATTTCTTCCCGGTGGACACAGGATGCCTTTGCCATTGGCGAATCCATCCGCACCAGCAGACCCCAATAAGAGTGTTCCGGCAGACAAAGCGCTTCATACCGGGAAGTGTCCACGGGTGCCAGCAGGGTCGTGAAGTCCAACGTGCCATGTTCCAAACGCTCCATTACATCCGTGGCATCACTGCTGTAAAACTGAAAGCTGACACCGGGATGCTTTTCCCTCAAATCTGCGGTGGCTTTCAGAACACTGGGCTGAAGATTTCCGCCGATACTGATTTTACCGACCAGCTGCTTTTCGTCTGCCGTAATTTCCTGTTCTGTTTTATTGACAAGTTCTAAAATTTCTTCTGCCCGTTTGCGAAGCAAGATGCCTTCTTCTGTCAGGGTAATTCTCCGTTTACCACGAATCAGCAGTTGTTTTCCCAGCTCCTCTTCCAGCTCCATCATCTGTTTGGAAAGAGAAGGCTGCGCAATATGCAGCAATTCTGCCGCACGGGTGATGTTTTCTTCCTGCGCAACCGCCAGAAAGTAGCGTAACACACGAATCTCCATGAGCTTCTCCTCTCTTCTTTATCTCAGTATAGCACCTCAAGCCATTCCTGTAAACTATGATAAATCATAGCCGATAAGTATTTGAAATTTCACAAAGGATGACTTATACTGCCTGTGCAAAGGAGGATATAACATTGAAACAGGCAGTTCAAAAGCAAAAATTGGATATGCTGCACGGTTCCCTTTGGAATAAGATTCCGCGGTTTGCCCTTCCTGTGGCGGCCACGGCGATTTTGGAACAGTTGTTCAACGCTTCGGATATTGCGGTGGTAGGCAATTTCAGCGGTGCTGCCAGCACCATTGCAGTAGCAGCTGTGGGGGCTAACAGCTTTGTGATCAGTCTGGTGGTCAATTTTTTCATTGGTATTGCGCTGGGAGCCAATGTGGTCATTGCCAATGCCATCGGACGAGAAGATGAAGACGCTGTTCACCGGGCAGTTCATACCGCGGTGGTCGTTTCAGTACTGGGCGGCGTACTTGTTACAATATTCGGTGAACTGGCTTCGGGTGTCGTCCTTCGTTCTTTGAACGTCCCGGAAGAAGTGCTTCCCTAT
>CALDLZ010000172.1 GCA_937915335.1 uncultured Faecalibacterium sp. | reverse complement strand
CCATACGCCAACCACCTTGTCAACACTTTTCTGCATCTTTTTTCAAGTTTTTTCTGTTTTCTTTGAATTTGCTTCATCTCCCCGGCCGGGTGTTTCTTTTTATATAGCGCAAAAGCCCCGCACTCAATCATGTGCAGGGCTTTTGCAGGATAAGCTATTACAGTTCTCCGCGGCCAGACAGTGCCCGGTACAGGGTCGTTTCATCGGTATACTCCAGGCTTGCACCCACGGGCAGGCCATAGGCCAAACGGGTGGTCTTAATGCCCAGAGGCTTGATGAGCTTTGCCAGATACATGGCAGTCGCTTCGCCTTCGACAGTGGGATTCATGGCCATGATGACTTCTTTTACCTCACCATCCCCCAAACGGGCCAGCAGTTCCTTCACCGTCAGCTGTTCGGCACCGATACCGTCCATCGGGCTGATAAGCCCGTGGAGCACATGGTACATTCCATGGTACTCCCGGGTGCGCTCAAAAGCCTGCACGTCGCGGGGCGTTTCTACCACGCAAATGATAGACCGATCCCGCTTGGCGCTGGCACAGATGGGGCAAAGCTCGGCCTCGGTATAGTTCTGGCAGACACGGCAGCGATGAAGCTTGGTGTGGGCATTCTGGATCGCACCCGCCAACGCAGCGGCATCCTGATCCGACATACTCAGCACCTGATAAGCCATCCGGGTCGCGCCCTTCCGGCCAATGCCCGGGAACTTGCTGAACTCTTCGATCAGCTTTTCCAGCGGGGCTGCATTATAACCCATGGCGCTCCTCCGTTTTGATCAAAGGCCGGGAATGTTCAGGCCGCCGGTCAGCTTGCCCATCTCTGCCTCGGCAGTCTCATCTACCTGCTTGACAGTAGCATTGACGGCAGCGGCCACCAGATCTTCCAGCATCTCGATATCATCGGGATCAACGGCCTCGGGTTTGATGGTAATAGACAGCACCTCGTGCTTTCCGTTCATCTTCACGGTGACCATCTCGCCGGATGCACTGCCGGTGTACTCGGCGGCTTCAAGTTCGGCCTGCTTGGCCTTCATATCATCCTGCATCTTCTGAGCCTGACGCATCAGGGCGTTCATATCGGGGCGGCCAAAGCCTGCGGGCATTCTTGCTTTCATGGTTGGTTCTCCTTTTATTTATCTCTTTTTTCTCTCGCTGTCCTCAATGGTAACCTCAAGGCCCAGCTGTTCCAGCTTATGGAGGGATTCCTCGGCGTTGGTGGTCGCGCGGCTGACGTTTCGGGGCTCATAGGGGCCGATGGGTACCGCCACACCGGACACCTGCGCGATCAGCTTTTTGATGAGCTTCTGGCTTTCTTTGTTGGCGCGGATGAAATCCCGGAACGTCTTGCCGCCATCGATGAGCACCCGGGTACCATCAAAGTAACCCTTCGACTTTTTCAGGTAGGTATAGAGCATGGGATCCTGTGCCTGTAAGAGCTTGATGGCTTCCGCCA
>CALDLZ010000171.1 GCA_937915335.1 uncultured Faecalibacterium sp. | reverse complement strand
TCTGATCGCCAATGCGCGCTACCTGCTGATGAGCTGCGCGCTGGCCCAGAAATTCGCCCCGGGCACCCCGTTCTTCCACCGGCTCATCATCGGCTATGATGTCACCGATGAGCTGTTCGGCATCACGATCGCCCGCCCGGGCTACCTGAACCCGTTCTACACCTATGGTGCCATTACGCTGGCGGCCCCCGCCTGGGCCATGGGTACTGCACTGGGCATCGTGGCGGGCAACCTGCTTCCGGTGCGTGTGGTCAGTGCCCTGAGCGTGGCCCTGTACGGCATGTTCCTGGCCATCATTATTCCCCCGGCCCGGAAGAACAAAGTCGTGGCTGTGCTGGTGCTGCTGAGTTTTGCCCTGAGCTTCGCCTGCAACTACCTGCCCGGCATCGCCTCCCTGTCCGACGGCACCCGTACCATCCTGCTGACGGTGCTCATCTCCTGCGGTGCCGCTGTCCTGTTCCCGGTCAAGCCCGAGGAACCGGACACCACTGAACCCGCCCCGGAAACCAAGGAGGCCGCACAATGACTTATAACAACTGGGTCTACATCGCCGTGATGGCCGCTGTCTCTTATGCCATCCGGGTACTGCCCCTGACCCTGATCCGCAAGCCCATCAAGAACCAGTTCATCCAGTCTTTCCTCTATTATGTGCCCTATGTGACACTGGCTGTGATGACTTTCCCGGCCATTGTCAATGCCACTCAGAGTCCCATTGCCGGTGCAGTGGCGCTGGTGGTGGGCATTGCCGCCGCATGGTTCGGAGCCAGCCTGTTTCAGGTGTCCGTCTCCTGCTGTGCCGTAGTGCTGGTTCTTGAGCTGTTTCTGGTGCACTGATGATGAAAATTCTGATCTCAGGCTCTTCCGGCTTTGTCGGCTCCCGTGTGCTGTACCAGTGGCAGGGCCGGGCTGAACTTCTCGCTTTCCCGCACGGGTTTCTTGCGGATGCCGATGAGACTGCAGTGCGCCGCTTTGCGGAAACCACACAGCCGGATGTAATATTGCATCTTGCCGCTCTTTCCGATACCGGCTACTGCCAACAGCACCCGGAAGAATCCCGCCGGGCCAATGTTGAACTGCCGGTCTGGATGGCGAAGGCCGCATTAGACACCGGGGCCAAGCTGGTCTCGTTCAGTTCTGACCAGGTCTATGCAGGCGTAAAACAGCCCGGTCCCCTGCCTGAAACGCTGACGCTCTCCCCTGCCAATATCTACGGCCAGCACAAGCTGGAGGCTGAGGAACGGGTGCAGGCTCTCTGCCCGGAGGCCGTGCTGCTACGGGCCCCGTGGATGTACGACCTGCCGGGCGACGGCCTGCCCATCCGGGGCAACCTGCCGCTGAACCTGCTGAAGGCCGCACGGGAGGGTGTACCCGTCCGTTTTTCGCCGGATGACCACCGGGGTGTCAGCTGGGTGCGGGAGGTGGTGAAGCGCCTTCTCCCTGCTTTGCAGCTGTCCGGCGGCGTGTACAATTTCGGCAGCGGAAATGACACCGATATGGTCACGACAGCCCTCCAGTTTGCCGAGCTGCTGGGCGTGCAGGTACAAATTGAACCTGCGGGTTTTTCCCGTATCCTTGTAATGGATGGCACCAGGCTGGCCGCACAGGGAATCAGGTTCAATGATGCGGTAGGCAGCTTTGAAGCCTGTTTGAAGTTTTATCAGAAATAAGAGTAACCCTCTCCGTCAATGCTTCGCATTGCCACCTCTCCCGAAGGGAGAGGCAATTGCAGCTTCAGGGCAAAATTCTGCAAATCAGCAGTTTTCTGCCTGTCAGATGCGTTGGCTCCCCCTTCGGGGGAGCTGGCACGCGCCAGCGTGACTGAGAGGGTTATTTTGTATTACAGCAAAATACAGATCAGACCGGTGCATCCATCGTTGATGACCTTTTCCAGTGTCTCCTGCAAGCGGGTACGGGCTTCCTGGGGCATGTGGAGCAGTTTATTCTGCAGGCCCTCATTCACCAGTTCATGCAGACTCTTGCCGAAGATATTCGATTCCCACAGCCGTTCAGGATCGGATTCAAAATCACCCAGCAGGCTTTGCACCAGATCCTC
>CALDLZ010000170.1 GCA_937915335.1 uncultured Faecalibacterium sp. | reverse complement strand
CCCATTACCGAGAAGCTGCGCCGTGCCGGCGTTGAAGTGGAAGAGTTTGATGACGCAGTGCGGGTGCGCCGTACAGGCGATATCCTGCCCCTGAAGATCAACACCATGCCCCACCCGGGTTTCCCCACCGATATGCAGCCCCTGATGGGTGTGCTGCTGAGCGTGGCCAAGGGCACCTCTACCATCACCGAAAGCGTGTGGGATAACCGCTTCCGCTATGTGGACGAGCTGCGGAAGATGGGTGCCAGCGTGCAGGTGGACGGTCAGGTGGCCGTGTTCGAGGGTGTGGACAAGCTCACCCCGGCTCCCCTGCGCGCTTCCGACCTGCGTGCCGGTGCGGCTATGGTCGTTGCAGCCTTGATGGCGGATGGCACCAGCGAGATCGAGGAGATCGGCCACATCGAGCGCGGATACGAGAACATCGTGGAGAAGCTGCGCGGCCTGGGTGCGGATATCAGTAAGGTGGAGCGTCTGCCCGCCGCGCTGGAATCGGCAATGTGATCATAAAATACAAAGCATCTCCACCACCGCGGCGCGGTGGCGGAGATGCTTTTTTGAGGTTTCGTATGTCTGAATTTGTCTCGTTATACTCCGGCTCCTCCGGCAATTGCAGCGTCGTGCGCACGGGGGAGAAGTACATTATCATTGATATGGGGAAGGGCGTGCGCACCACTTCGGCGGCACTCAAGGCGCTGGACCTGAACATCAGCGACTGTGCGGGCATCCTTGTTACCCACGAGCATTCCGACCACATCAAGGGCCTTTCCACCTTCCTGAAAAAGAACCCGCTGCCGGTGTATGGCGCGGATGCCACGCTGGATTTTCTGGATGCCAACGGAATCGTGCCCACGGATTGCGAGTTGCGCACTTTGTCCGGCGGGGAGGAGGATGTGGGGGATTTCGGCGTGACCATGTTCCCCACCAGCCATGATGTGCCTTGTGTGGGCTACCGTATCCACACCCCGGATAACAAGACCATGACCATCGCCACGGACCTGGGTGTTCTGACTCTGCCGGTGCACGAGGCCCTGACTGGCTGTGACCTTGTGGCGCTGGAAAGCAACTATGACCTTCACATGCTCCGCAGTGGGCGGTATCCCTATTACCTGCGCTCCCGCATTGAGTCCAACCGGGGCCACCTTTCCAACGACGAGTGCTCGGCAAAACTGCTGGAACTGATCCAGGAAGGCTGTAAGCGGTTCGCCCTCTGCCATCTCTCGCAGGAGAACAATACCCCGTCCCTCGCCTTGCAGACGGTGTTTAACACGCTGGGCGCGGCGGGTGTTGTACCCGAAAAGGACTGCATCGTGCAGGCACAGCGCCGCAACGAGATCAGCCCCGCTCTTGCGTTCTGATATCCGGATAGCAAAAAAGACTGTGCGTTGACACGGTCTTTTTTGCTATCACGCCAGATCCGGCAGGATATCCGGCCAGAGAGCCTGTTCCTGCCGCAGATCGGTAAAGACACAGTCCAGATACATCTTATTGACGGCGGAAATGATGGTGCTGCGCAGGAACTTGCGCTCGTCGTCGGCATCCGGCTCCAGCTCCCGAAAAGTCCTGTTCAGGCCAAACACATAGGGCAGATAATTCTCCAGCTCGTCGCAGAAGGTGTCATACGCCTGCGCGGAGGTATAATGCGCCCGCTGCATCTTGAACAAACTGTCGATATTTTCCATAGACAGGACAGTTTTGGAAACAACGATGTAGATTAGGCAGGCCAGCTGTTCCCGGGTATACTTCTTTTTGACGGGGTGGCTGATGATCCCTTTCTTGACATAGTTGCTCACCATGGACGCGGTGAGCTCCACCCCCTGGAATGTGCGGAAGTATCCGTTGACGAACTGGACGGTCTGATCCAGATAAAGCCCTACGGTGGGAAGTTCTGCAAACCGGGGCAGGGCAAACCCGGCAGCGCAGGCCGCAACGCGGCGGTTCGATTCAAGTTTCATGCGGATAGTATACCGCATTTTGAAAATGCGGTCAACAGGAAAGTGAAAACTTTTAAAAGATTTTGCAAAATCTGTTGACAGGGTTTTGAAAAACTGATATAGTGGTTCCGACATCAAGAAAAACAGCGGCGCGCTCTGCCGCCTGAATGGAGATAAATGCTTATGAATACCAAGATCGTTGTGGATTCCGCCGCCAGCCTGTATGCTTTGCAGGGCGTGAACTTCGAGTGCGTGCCCCTGAAGATCATCACCGACGATGCCGAATATGTGGACAATGGCACACTGGATGCCGTGGGCATGGCCCAGACCCTGCGCACCTATAAGGGAAAGACCTCTACCTCTTGCCCCAATGTCAGCGACTGGCTGGCCGCCTACGAGGGGGCCGATGAGGTGTATGCCATCACCATCACGGGCACTTTGTCCGGCAGCTACAATGCCGCCCAATTGGCTGCGGAGGAATACCAGCAGGAAAATCCTGGCAAGCGGGTGTTCGTGCTGGACAGCCTTTCCACCGGCCCGGAGCAGTGCCTGCTGGCCGAGCACCTGCGTGACCTGCTGGCCGAGGGCAAGGCGTTTGATGAGGTCTGCGAGGAGATGCTGCGCTACCACAAGCACACCCATCTGCTCTTTTCGCTGGAATCGTTGGCCAACCTGGCTCGCAATGGACGTGTGAAGCCTGCTGTCGCCGCCGTGGCGCGGATGCTGGGCATCCGGGTCATCGGACAGGCCAGCGAGATCGGAGAGCTGGATGTCCTCTGCAAGACCCGCGGCGAGCACGGCGCGCTGGAACGCATCGTGCTGGAGCTCAAGGAGCATGGCTACACCAACGGCAAGGTGCATATCTCCCACTGCGGCAATCCTGCCGCCGCCGAGCGCCTGAAGCACATGGTGCAGGCGGTGTTTGAAGGGGCAAAGGTAGACGTGAGCGAATGCGGCGGCCTGTGCAGCTACTATGCGGAGCTGGGCGGTCTGCTGGTAGGCTACGAGGACGCAGAAGCATAAGGCCGCCGCGTTCTGGTAGCTTTCTCCTCGGACACGGATCGGGCCATTCCATCGCCCGCCCTATTGCCTGCGGCAACAGGGTCCCACCCCAGCGGACGGTCCTCAGAGAAACTCCCAGCCCACGGCTGGATAGGCGTTCATGGCAGACAAAACCTGCTGTGAGCGCTTTTTGATTTGCAAATTTTTCCTCTCTGCGCTATACTACTACCATCAAAAATTGCCGAGGGCGGCAGAGGAGGGATACCGCATGTTCAGACTGCCCATCGTCAAGTTTTTCAGCCGCATCCTGAACCGTGTTACGATCACGGTGGTGCTGGTGGCCCTGCAGATCGCCTGGCTGCTCTGGGCGTTCTGGTCGTTCACGACGGGACGGGTCTGGCTGAACGGGCTGCTCAAAGCCCTGAGCATTCTTACGATCTTATACTTGGTGCGCAAAGATGAGAACAGCGCCTATAAGATCGGCTGGATCGTCCTTATCGGTCTGCTGCCTCTGCTGGGCGGCGCGCTCTATCTGGCCTTTGGCAACAAGGCCCCGGCCAAGCATCTACGGGAGCGGATGCAGAAGGTGGAGCGGGCCCATCAGGAGGAACGTGTCCAGCCAGAGGGCCAGACGGATATGCTGGATATTTCCAGCCGGAACCTGAGCCGGTATGTGGCAAAGTTCGGGCCTTTCCCGGCCTGGAAGAACACAACGACCCGGTATTTTTCCTGCGGCGAGGAGATGTATCCCAAGCTGCTGGAGGATCTGGAAAAGGCCGAGAAGTTCATCTTCCTGGAATTTTTTATCATCCGCACCGGCAAGATGTGGGATGGCGTGGAGAAAATTCTGCGCCGCAAGGCTGCGCAGGGCGTGGATGTACGACTGATCTACGATGATTTCGGCAGCCTGCTGGGCCTGCCCAGTGATTTCGTCATCCGCATGGAGAAGGCACACATCCGGTGCATCCCCTTTAATCCGGTGGTGCCGCTGGTCTCACTGGTGATGAACCACCGTGACCACCGCAAGATCGTGGTCATCGACGGCAATGTGGCGTACACCGGTGGTGTGAACCTGGCGGATGAGTATATCAACGCCGAACAGCGCTTCGGCTACTGGAAGGATGCCGCCCTGCGGCTGGAGGGGGCCGCTGTCTGGAACTTTACGGTAGTGTTTCTCAACACCTGGAACGCTTTCCGCCCGCAGGAAAAAGACTACGCCGCCTTTGTACCCAGCCGTCTGCCCACGGTGCAGGATGGCGTGGTACAGCCTTATTCGGACAGTCCGCTGGACGAGGAACCCTTGGCTGAAACGGTCTATCTGGATATCCTCTCCCAGGCCCAGCGGTATGTCTATATCTATACGCCTTATCTGGCGGTGGGCGAGGAGATGCTGGATGCCCTGAAATGCGCCGCCAAGCGGGGTGTGGATGTCCGGCTCATCCTGCCCGGCATCCCGGATAAGAAGCTGGTGTTCCGACTCAGCCGTTCCTATTATGTGCCCCTGTTCAAGGCGGGTGTCCGCATTTACGAGTATACTCCCGGCTTCCTTCATGCCAAGTGCTATGTCAGTGATGACCGTGTGGCTGTGGTGGGCAGCATCAATATGGATTACCGGAGCCTGTTCCTCCACTTCGAGTGCGGGGCCCTGCTCTTCCACAACAGTCAGATCGCCGCCCTGCGGAATGATGTGGAGCGCACCCTGCCGCAGTGTAAGGAGATCGTGCTCTCTGACTGTCGTACCAGCCTGCCCGGCACAGTGCTGGACAGTGTGCTGAGACTTCTCAGTCCACTGATGTGAAGAAAGAATAAACCGCCTTTTTTCAGGATATCCTATTTCCAAAGGCCCAAAGGGCCATGGAAAGGGAGCGTATCTATGAACAAAAACCATCGGGCTCTTTGGAGCTGTGCGCTGGCGGCGGTATTTTTGCTGGCCGCCTGCGGCAAAACGAATGCCGGTTCGGGCAGTTCCGGCAGTATGAGCGGAAGCGGCAGCATGTCCTCCTCGCAGACCCAGACGGCGGCATGGAAAACCGGCCTGGGCGTGGTGACGGAAGCTACCGATCAGGATCGGGCAGGCAAGATCGAGCTGGTGGCCGCCGCCGTCCTGCTGGATGGGGAGGGCAAGCTGGAAAGTGTCCGCCTGGACGAGCTGGAAGTGTCCGTCTCGGCGGACGGCACCGGCCATGTGACCCTGCCCACCGACTGGCGCACCAAGCGGCAGAAGGGAGACAATTACCCGCTGGCGGCAGTGTCCTCGCTGAAAAAGGGCTGGGATGAACAGGCGGATGCCTTTGCTGACTACCTGACCGGGATGACCCCGGAACAGGTGTCCATGCTCAAGGTGGATGAGGAGGGTAAGGCCACGGATGCCGACCTGCTGAGCGGGTGCACCATCGCCGTGGACCGCTACCGTGATGCCGTGACCCGGGCCTGTGTCAACGCCAAGGCACTGGGGGCCGCCAAGGGGGACAGGGCCGCTCTGGGCATGGAAGCGGTAAATGGTTCCTCGGATGTGACCGCTACCGACGATAAGGACGTGAACGCGCAGGCCGATGTGAGCATCGTGGCCCTGACCACCGATGCGGATGGCCGTGTGACCAGTGCTGTGGCCGACATGGCCGAGCCTGCCCTGACCGTTGCAGCCGACGGCAGTGTGGCCGCCCCCGACCTTGTCAAGACCAAGCTTGAGCTGGGGGATGACTACGGGCTGCGTGGCGCGTCGGCGCTGGGCAAGGAGTGGTATGAGCACAGCGAGGGCTTCTGCGATGCGATCAAGGGGAAGACCCGCGCCGAGATCGCCGGGCTTTCCGGCGATGCCGCCGACTTGAAGGCTCTGTGCACCATTGATATCACCGACCTGCAGAAGGCGACGCTGGACGCACTCGGCTAAGGGGACGAACCTCTCAGTCACGCTGCCGCCAAGGGCTTCCCTGATAGGAGAGCCTTTGGCATACCGTTAAGCTTTTAAGTGTATCAACATTTCGCTGCGTCTGGCACTGCCGGCGCAGCGTTTTTATTTTGTCAAAACGCTCACTTTGCCATGGTAAAGCAATAAAGATTTGAGCAAACTGCGAAAAATCCCGTTTTGCTCTTGCAAACCGGCGGCAAACGCGCTATTCTATATGCACGGTTTAGCAATTTAGCATGGTAAAGTAATGAAACAAAGATGCTTGCCAATGAGGGAGGAACTTTTCTATGAAACGTCTGGTCTCTGCTTTTCTGGCCGGTGCAATGGCACTGAGCCTTGCCGCCTGCGGCGGTGCCGCTTCCACTTCCACTGCAGCTTCGGCTTCTGCATCCGGCAGTGCTGCCGCGTCTCAGACCGCTGAGAGCGATCTGGC